>CAYMWT010000021.1:0-16774 GCA_964394055.1 uncultured Oscillospiraceae bacterium | reverse complement strand
CATCCGTAAGTACCGCTACTGCAACGCCTTCCATCCCTTCCATGGCTTCTCCATGATGAGCTGCGGCCACATCGCGGAGATGAACACCAGCGCCATTTACATTGTAGGCGCTCAGGAGCCCGGCATTGCCAGAGGCATGGGCCTGAAGACCCGGGCCACCTTTGAGGAAGCCCTCCAGGATGCCATGAAGAAGTATGTAGGCCCCAACCCCAAGATCCTGGCCCTGCCCCAGACCTTCAAGCTTGGCGCTGTCCATCTGTGCATGAAGGACGACGACCTGTCCAACGTATAATCTGTGTTTGACCGGAGATGCTCCGGCAAAAATAAAGAAAAACTTTTAGGAGGAAACACAATGAAAAAACTGATTGCTGCCCTGCTGGTTCTGGCTATGGCCCTGTCCATGGCTGCCTGCGGCGCCAAATCGGAAACCAAGGGTTCCGGTGAGACGGCTGCCCCTGCCGCTCCCGCCGAAACCCAGGACAACGCTGCCGTGATCGAGGCTGCCGCTGAGAAGGCAGACGCCAATTACGGCGACGGCGTTCTGGACATCAATATGGGATTCTCTCTGGAGTCCACCACCAACTTCCGCAACAACACCGGCCGTGACCAGCAGATCATGCACATTCTCTATGAACAGCTGGGCATCTTCACCGAGAGCGGCGAGCTGGCTCCCTGGGTGGCCAAGGAATGGCACACCGAGGATGGCGGCTTCAACTACACCGTCACCATCTGGGACAACGTCTATGACCAGGCCGGCAACCACATCACCATCGACGACATCATCTGGAACATCGAGGAGTCCATTGCCCGCGCTCTGAAGCCCTGCTTCGCCAAGGTCGTCTCCGTTTCCAAGATCGACGACTACACCATGAACGTGGAAATGACCTCCAACATTGTCGGCTCCTTCGAGGCTGTTATGTCCGACGTGTTCGTGGTGTCCAAGGCCGCCTTCGAGGCCAGCGGCAATGAGTTCGCTGACAATGTGGTTTCCACCTCCGCTTACAAGATGACCGAGTTCGTCCCTTCCAACTCCATTTCCGTCGAGAAGGTTTCCAACCACTGGATGGCTGAGGATCAGATGCCCGACCTGGTTCGCCCCAAGGTTGATAAGATACGCTTCCATATGATCAGCGAGGCTTCTCAGATCGGTATCGCTCTGGAGACCGGCAAGATCGACGTGGCCCTGTCCATGGATACCACCGCCGCTGTTCAGTATGTGAATAACCCCGACTTTGTTTGCGAGCAGTTCTCCGGCAACCAGGGCTGGCAGCTGTTCTTCTCCGGCCACGAGAGCCGTCCCGTGGCTAACGACCTGGCTCTGCGTCAGGCCATCTGCTACGCCATCAATACCGACGAAATGATTCAGGGCCTGAGCCAGGGCTATGGCGAATCCATGGCTGACGTTTGCAGCCCCCGTCACATCGGCTACAACAAGGCCTGGGAGAACGAGCCCTACTATGAGCAGGATCTGGAAAAGGCAAAGCAGCTGGTTGCTGAGTCCGGCTACAACGGCGAAGAGCTGAGCATCCTGTGCTCCTCCTCCACCTTCGTTACCCGTCTGGCCCAGATGATCCAGGCCTACTGCGGCCAGGTTGGCATCAACGTCAAGGTTGACTCCCGTGAGACCGCTCAGATGGTGGCCATCCGTCTGGACGGCAGCCAGTACGATATGTTCATCAACACCATCGGCGGCACCTACTGCGCTGACCACTGGTCCATCCGCTATGACCCCAAGGCTTACGCCACCGGCGACGGCACCTCCCGTCACGACTACACCCTGGGCGAGCTGCTGTACAAGACCTGGACTGTGGAAGGCTACACCCAGGAGAACATTGACGAGGTTCACAACTATATCCGTGACAACGCCATTGCCTACGGCATGATCAACCCCACTGTGTTCAACGTCTGGAACGCCAAGATCGGTCTGAGCAATCCTGTCCTCTTTGCCAACGGCGGCATTGCGGTTCAGGCCTGCGACTATGTGTCCTATTGATTTAACGTAGCTTTAACGCACTTCAAGCAAACCGGCCGGACGGGGCGGAAGCCCCGTCCAGCCTCCCGCATTGCGCGGCATGGCCGCGGATGCTCATATTCCGCGGTGCCCAGGGGATTGCGTGCCGCATGATGGAGGTTAACAAATGGGAAGATACATTTTAAAACGTCTGCTGTGGATGATTCCCATCGTCTTGGGCGTTGCCATACTGGTATTCAGTATGATGACGGTCTGCCCCGGTGACCCGGCACAGACCATTCTGGGCTCTTCGGCTCTGGAATCCGACCTGGAAAATATGCGTGATCAGCTGGGCCTGAACGACCCCTTCCTGGTTCGGCTGGCAAATTACATGAGCGACGTGTTCCTGCACGGAGATCTGGGCTCCTCCTGGATCACCAAGGTGGATATCGCAAGCACCATCGCGGAACGTCTGCCCCGTACCCTGGCGCTTTCTCTGATTACCCTGTTTATTTCCTTCGGCCTGGGAATTCCCCTTGGCATTGTGGCCGCGACCCATCAGAACCAATGGCAGGACAGCCTGTGCATGGTGTTCGCTCTGATCGGTGTTGCCATTCCCAACTTCTGGCTGGCGCTGCTGCTGGTCATTGAATTCTCCGTCAAGCTGGGCTGGTTCCCGCCCATGGGCATTGACGAGGGCCTGATCTGCTATGTCCTGCCTGCCTTGTCCGGCTGTATGGGCACCCTGGCATCCTGTGCCCGTCAGACCCGTTCCTCCATGCTGGACGTGATCCGGGCGGACTACATCACCACCGCCCGCTCCAAGGGCGTCCCCGAGCGTCTGGTTATTTACAAGCACGCTCTGAAGAACGCTCTGATCCCCATTATCACCATGCTTGGCTCCGCTTTCGGACGTCTGCTGGGCGGCATGATGATCATTGAGACCATCTTCTCCATCCCCGGCATGGGCACCTATATCATCACCGCTGTCAACAACCGTGACTATCCTGTTGTTCAGGGTGGTACCATTTTCCTGGCAATTACATTCAGTCTGTGTATGCTGGCCGTTGACCTGCTGTACGCGGCGGTTGACCCCAGAATCAAGGCACAATATGCCACTGCAAAAAAGAAAGCAAAGAAGGTGAGCGCGAATGGCTGATAAGGAAAAGCTGACTGCCAATGCCGCCGTGGAAACCTCCCAGGGCAAGGCAAAGAAGAAAAGTGAATTTGTTCGGGTTGTGAAACAGCTTTCCAAGAACAAGCTGGCCATGCTGGGCCTGGTGATCTTCCTGGTGGAGGTTATTCTGGCCGTCCTCGCGCCCTGGATCGCACCTTATGAATATACCCAGATGGATATGCTCAGCACCTTCGCAACCCCCTCTGCCAAGCACTGGTTCGGCTGCGATGATCTGGGCCGTGACATCTTCAGCCGTGTTCTCATCGGCGCCCGGTATTCTCTGACCATCGGCCTGACAGCCGTGCTGTTCTCTACCCTGGTCGGTATGTTTATCGGCGCTGTGGCCGGTTACTTCGGCGGCTGGGTGGACAACCTGATCATGCGTCTGCTGGACATCATTCAGGCCATCCCCGGTATGCTGCTGATGATCGTTCTGTCCGCCATGCTGGGACCCGGCTTCTTTAACACCATCCTGGCCATGTCCATCGGCTCTATCCCCGGCGCGGCCCGTATGCTTCGTGCCCAGATGCTGAAGGAAAGAGGCATGGAGTATGTGGAGGCCTGTACCTCCATCAACTGCTCCACACCCCGGATCATTGCCAGCCACATGGTTCCCAACTGCATGTCTCCCATGATCGTCCAGGCCACCATGGGCATTGCCCAGACCATCACCCTGGCCGCCGGCCTGAGCTTTATCGGACTGGGCGTGCAGCCTCCCGCTCCTGAATGGGGCGCCATGCTTTCCAGCGCCCGGAGCTTTATGCGTACCGCGCCCCATCTGGTGGTATTCCCCGGTCTGGCAATCGCCGTGACCGTTCTGGCGCTGAATCTGCTGGGCGATGGCCTGCGTGACGCGCTGGATCCCAAGCTGAAGAATTAAGGAGGAAAATTGGATATGTCTGAAAATACTCCTTTTATCAATGTAAAGGACCTGGTCGTCGAGTATAAGTCCGATGGTCAGATCGTCCATGCCGTAAACGGCGTTTCTCTTAAGCTGGAGCATGGCAAGACCCTGGGCCTGGTAGGCGAGACCGGCGCGGGCAAGACCACCATTGCAAAGTCCATCCTGCGGATTTTGCCTGACGTGGGCTGTAAGATCACCGGCGGCGAGATCGAAATGGACGGCGAGGACATGCTGAAGATGTCCGAGGTGGAGATGCGGAAGATCCGCGGCAACAACATTTCCATGATCTTCCAGGATCCCATGACCGCCCTGAACCCTGTGCAGCGGGTAGGCGAGCAGATTGCGGAGGTTATCAGCCTTCACTCCGACTCCCATAACGCTGCCGACCACGAAAAACGGGCCAAGGAAATGCTGGAAATCGTAGGCATTCCTGCGGAGCGCTACTATGAGTATCCCCATCAGTTCTCCGGCGGCATGAAGCAGCGTGTGGTGATCGCCATTGCGCTGGCCTGTAACCCCGACCTGCTGCTGGCGGACGAGCCTACCACAGCTTTGGATGTGACCATCCAGGCCCAGGTTCTGGATCTGATTGCCGACCTGCGGAAAAAATACAACACCGCCATGCTGCTGATCACCCATGACATGGGCGTTGTGGCCCAGGTCTGCGACGAGGTGGCGGTGATCTACGCCGGCAATATTGTGGAATACGGAACCAAGGAGCAGATCTTTGATCATCCTTCCCATCCCTATACCGTAGGCCTGTTCGGCGCCATTCCCAATATGAACGAGGACGAGGAGTGGCTCCATCCCATCGATGGTCTTCCCCCAGATCCCACCAATCTGCCTTCCGGCTGTGCTTTCAGCCCCCGCTGCAAGTACGCTACCGACGCCTGCCGTCAGGGCAAGATCGATCTGGTCAAGACCCCCGACGGCCACGACTGCCGCTGCTGCCGTCTGGCAGAGATCGCAAAGGAGGGTTAAGCCATGGATGCACCCGTCATTGAAGTTAAAAACCTGAAGAAGTTCTTTGCCACACCCCATGGTCAGCTTCACGCCGTGGATAACGTTTCCTTCACCATTGAGAAGGGCAAGACCCTGGGTGTCGTGGGCGAGTCCGGCTGCGGAAAGTCCACCCTGGGCAGAACCATCATTCACCTGCATGAAAGCACCGACGGTCAGATTTTCCTGAACGGCGAGGACGTGACCAAGCTGAACAAAAAGCAGCTGAAGGAAGCCCGGGAGAAGATGCAGATTATCTTCCAGGATCCTTACTCCTCTCTGGATCCCCGGAAGACCATCAACGCCACCATCCGGGAGCCTCTGGAGGTGTCCGGAAAGTATTCCAAGAAGGAGATCGACGAAAAGGTCGATGCTCTGATGGATCTGGTGGGCATTGATGAGCGTCTGCGCATGGCCTATCCCCATGAGCTGGACGGCGGCCGCCGTCAGCGTGTGGGCATTGCCCGGGCCCTGGCCCTGGAGCCGGAGTTCATCGTCTGCGATGAGCCTGTGTCCGCCCTGGACGTGTCCATTCAGGCCCAGGTTCTGAACCTGCTGAAGAAGCTGCAAAAGGAAAAGGGCCTGACCTACATGTTCGTCACCCACGACATGTCCGTTGTCCGGCACATTTCCGACGACATCTGCGTTATGTACCTGGGACAGGTGGTTGAGAAGTGCGGCTCCAAGGAGCTGTTCCAGAAGCCTCTGCATCCCTACACCCAGGCGCTGCTGTCCGCCATTCCCACCACGGACATTCACAACCCCATGAAGCGTCAGGTGCTGAAGGGTGAGATCACCTCTCCCATCAACCCCAAGCCCGGCTGCCGGTTCGCGGCCCGTTGCCCTCATGCCTGTGAGCGCTGCTCTGAGCCTCAGGTACAGGAAGAGGTGCGTCCTGGCCATTTCGTGACCTGCTGCCGCATTCATGAGCTGAATCCCGATCTGTAACCTATCTGCGTCTGCCCCCGGCTTTAACAGCCGGGGGCATTTTCGCTGGGGCAAAAAACGGGGAAACTGTCAAAAAAACAGGTATTCCAATGTTCCCAAAGGGAAACACGGAATACCTGTTTTTAATGCGTTTCTGTCAGTTTTCGGAATCGGCCTTTTCCTCGTCCTCCGGATGGCGCAGATTCAGCTTGCCGGTGTTGTAGCCGATGAGCTTGGTGTTCCAGAGGGCCTGCACCAGATCCTCCCGCTCCTGGTTGTGGAGCAGGAACAGCATGTGCTTTGGCGGAAAGTTCAGAGCCAGCTGGAAGCGCTCCTCCGTGGTCATTTCCTTGGGGGAGAAGTAGATATACATGGGGCCGGTTTTGTCGGAGTTCAGCTTGTTGAATACCTTTGTGCCGACCACGCCTACCTCCTTCAGCTCGTCCCAGCGGACACTGGCCAGGGTCCAGCCGAAGATGTGCTTCCGGATGCCGTCGCAGGTAATGGACACCCAGGGGCCATAGATCCATCCCTGCCACAGAAACAAGCCGCAGATCACCAGCATCACAAGGACGCCCGGCCAGTTTTTCAGTACCAGATAGGTGATGCCCAGAATCAGGCTGGCCAGCACGGTGCAGACACAAATGATGAACCGCTCGGGATGGATGCAGAAATCGGTGCGTATTTTCTCGGGATTTTCCAGAATTCGTTTCATTGGGATACCTCAGATGCTTGTGTCTTCCAGATAGTTTTCAATGGCGGTGGCGGCAGCTCCCAGAGCGCCGCTGCGGTTGTCGGGATCGACAAACTCAAAATCCGCGTCCTTGATGGTGGAATACAGGTTGTCATTAACGGTATTGAGCATGATCTTCCGGTTGTTGGTATTGGTAAACAGATGGCCCTCCACCATCAGCACATCCGGCCGGATGAAGTTGTAAATATTGGCAATGGCCAGACCGATATAGTACAGCGCCCGATGGATCACATTGTTGACGGCCGGCTCTCCTGCCTCCTGAGCCTTGAGGATCTGCTCCATGGTAGGGGGATTTCCCTGGCACAGAGAAGCCAGAATGGGAGCCTCGCCCGCCGCAATGGCGGACTGGCAGTCCCGGATGATGGCGGAGTCGCTGGACACAGCCTCCAGACAGCCCCGGTTGCCGCAGACGCATTTTGGCCCCAGAGGATCCAGAACCATATGACCAACCTCACCGGCGCCCAGAGCAAGGAAGCTCATAAGACCGTTGTTCAGAATGAGGGGACAGGCAATGCCCGTGGAAATGAACATATAGGCGAAGGTGTTGCTGGACAGCGTGGCTTCGGAATGGAACATCTGGGCGCCGTAGGCTCTGGCCCGGGCATTGTTTTCAATGACGATGGGCTTTTGAAAGCCGGTCAGCCGGGCAATGTCCTGACAAAGAGGCTTGTCGATCCAGCTGTAGCCGGGATGTACCACCAGAAGGCCCTTTTCCGGGTCTACCAGGCCGGGAACACAGAATCCGATCCGGGCAATTTTTTCCGGAGGAACCACCTTTTTTTGAATGACATCCCGGATCATTTCGCAGGCGGAACGAAGGGCAATGTCGTAATCCACACAGGGAACCTCGCTGGAATCCTCGTACAGGATCCGGCCACGCATATCCGTCACGCAGAGCTGACGGCGTGCGCCCCGCATTTCCACGCCGATAAAATAGGCACAGTCCGCCGCGACGTCCACAGGATTCGCGGGACGGCCAATGGCCTTTTCGTCGGAAGCGGGAGGTGCTACCTCCAGCAGCACCCCTTCCGAGAGCATGGTGTTGACGTTGGTCGTAATGGTGGGAAGGGTCAGGTTGAGCCTTTTGGCGATTTCGGCGCGGGTAATGGGGCCATAGTGATAAATCATTTTTCGTATGGCCACCTGATTGGAGAGCTTGACGCGGGAGAGATTACCGCCGGGCTGAATGTTCAATGGTATCGCCACCTTGTGTTGGTTTATGGTACAAGCGCATTTATTATTTCAATTTTACCAATTATTTTGGAATAAGTCAAACCAAAAGAAAGGGAAATGGAGAAAAGTAAACGAAAAAAGAAAATTTTGTAACAACACACAAATTCATGTTTTGTTTTTTAGCGTATTTACCAGTATCATCTTGGGGATTGGTATGATATAATTCTATATACTTAAACGATTTAATTAAATAGAACCCGTTGAAGGGAGAACCAAGGCTCCCATGCTTGACGCATGGGAATGCTATGAAAGCAAAACAGTGTAAAGCTGTAAAATAAAAAAGGAGAGAATGCAATGGAACTGTATAAAGACCCCAAGCAGCCTGTCGAGAAACGTGTGGAAGACCTGCTGTCCCGAATGACATTGGAGGAAAAGGTTGCCCAGCTCTGCGGCGATCTGGCCGGATCCTTTATTGTTGACGGCAAGGTCAGCGTGGATTCCCTGCGGGAGAAATTCCCCAACGGTCATGGCCGCTTTACCCAGTTCTCCATTGTGGGACTGGTTTCCCCGGAACAGATTGCGGAGATCGCCAACACGGTGCAGGACTACTTTGTAAAGGAAACCCGCCTGGGAATTCCTGTGGCCCTTCAGACGGAAAACCTCTGCGGCTACCCCGCTGCAAAGGGCACCCTGTTCCCGGCCCAGATCAACATGGGCTGTACCTGGGAGCCGGAGCTGGCAGAGCAAATGGCCTCTGTCATCGGTCAGGAGTCCCGGAGTGTGGGACTGACCTCCGCAATGAGCCCTGTGATCGACGTGTCCCGGGATCCCCGCTGGGGCCGTACCTATGAGACCTATGGCGAAGACCCCTATGTCATCAGCCAGTTCGGTATCAACTACATCCGTGGTATGCAGAAGGAAGGCGTCAGCTGTATCGCCAAGCACTTCCTGGGCTACGCGGAGACCCAGGGAGGCCTGAATACCGCCGCTGCCCGGATCAATGACCGGGAGCTGTACGAGGTTTTCGCGACTCCCTTTGAGGCGGCGGATAAGGAAGCCCATGTGGGCGCTATGATGGCCAACTACGGTGAGATCGACGGTATGCCTGTGATCACCAACAAGCACATTGCAAGAGAACTTCTCCGGGAGAAAATGGGCTTCAAGGGCATCCTGACCTCCGATGGAGCCGCCGTACTGAAGCTGTACACCTACTATAAGCAGGCGGAAAGCTACAAGGCGTGCGGCCTGCTTGCCAAGAAGGGCGGCTGCGACACGGAGATTCCCGTGGGCGGGGCCTTCCGGCAATTGCCGGATTATGTCCGCAGCGGCGAGCTGGACGAGGCACTGATCGACGAGTCCGTCCGTCGGGTGCTGACAGTGAAATTCGAGACCGGCCTGTTTGAAAATCCCTACTGCGATGTGAGCAAGGTCAGGGAATCTATGAACAACCCGGAAAAGAGCGCCCTGAGCTACAAAATCGCCCGGGATTCTCTGGTTCTGCTGAAGAACGACGGCATCCTGCCTCTGAAGGCGGGCAAGAAGGTGGCGGTGATCGGGCCCCATGCCGACAGCCTGCGCTATCCCGTTTCCGGCTACACCTATCCTGCCTACATTGAGATGATCATGGCCGGCGCCAAGGGCGAGCAGACCAGCTTCAACGGAATTGCCGATGAAGCGGCGAAGAACGATGGAGACAAAAAGCAGAAGGATCCCTTCTCCGCAATGTTTGATATCTTCTCCGACGCCGACAAGGCGAAGCTGGATGATATGAATACCGTTCTGCGTCAGATGGGCGCGACTAGCCTGAAGGAGGAGCTGGCCAACCGCGCGGAGATCACCTATGCCAAGGGCTGCGACATCATCGGCCAGTCCACCGAGGGCTTTGACGAGGCTGTGGCCGCCGCGGAAAAGGCGGACGTGGTGGTTATGGCCCTGGGCGGCAACTCCGGGTGGGTGAATGTGACCGGCGGTGAGGGAAAGGACCGGCAGGTTCTGGATCTGCCCGGCGTTCAGGAGCAGCTTCTGGAAGCGGTCACCGCGGTAGGCAAGCCTGTGGTGGTTGTACTCTATGGCCCCGGCGTATTTTCCGTAAACTGGGCCGACCGGCACTGCAACGCCATTGTTCAGGCCTTTATGCCCGGTCAGTTTGCCGCCAAGGCCGTCTCGGATGTGCTGTACGGCGACGTCAATCCCGGCGGAAAGCTGACCATGTCCATTCCCCGAGGCGTTGGTCAGGTCCCCATTTTCTACTATCATAAAAACGGCTCCGGCTACCGCTCCGGCGGAGACAGCCAGTCCGCTTCCAGCATTTTCTCCGGCGGCTATGTGGATGGCCCCAGCGATCCCCTGTACTGCTTCGGCCATGGCCTGAGCTACACCAGGTTCCAGGTTTCCGACCTGAAGCTGGAAAGCCTGGAGGTGCCCACCGATGGAATGATCGAGGCGGAGGTTTCCGTTGCCAACGTAGGTGATGTAATCGGCGACGAGACGGTTCAGCTCTATACCAGCTTCTATGGCGCCCATGTGACCCGGCCCAATATCCAGCTGGCAGGCTTCAAGCGGCTGACCCTTGCCCCCGGCGAAAAGAAGACGGTTAAGTTCCATTTGAATACCGCCCAGCTGGGCTATTACAACGAGGATATGGAGTTCGTGGTGGAACCCGGCAAGCTGACGGTTTCCGCGGGCACCAGCTCCAACGATCTGCCCCTGAAGCAGGTGATCACCCTGACCGGCAAAAAGACCAACGTGATGGGCAGAAGAGCCTATACCTGCCCTGTGGACGTGGAGTAAAAAATCCCCCAATGCAGGTTTGAAAAACCGTTGTAACACGACGCAAAGCGGCGGGGAAATCCCGCCGCCTTGCGCTTTTTCAGGAGGAATCCCATGAAACCAAACATTGTTATCTTCAACCCGGACGAAATGCGCTGGGATACCATGTCCCATATGGGCAATCCCGCGGCAAGAACGCCCTTCCTGGATGAATTCGCAAGGCAGGACGGGGTCTCCTTTTCCAATGCCTATTGTCAGAATCCGGTGTGCGTGCCCAGCCGGTGCAGCTTTTTTACCGGACTGTATCCCCATGTGAACGGCCACCGCACCATGCAGCACCTGCTCCACGAAGGGGACAGCACCCTGCTCAGCGAGCTGAAAAACGCGGGCTATTATGTCTGGATGAACGACCGGAACGATCTGCTGGCCGGACAGGTGCCGGGAATCATGAACCAGCACGCGGACGAGGTGTTCTATGCCAGCCTGACTAAGCCGGCTCCCGGCCCGGAAGATCCCAATGTCCGGGGCACACGGGGCGGCAAGAATTATTACTCCCATTTCACCGGCAGACTGAAGCAGGATGAAAACGGAAGGAATTACACCAGCGACGACGCCACCGTGGACGCGGCCATTGAAAGAATCCTGCATCCCAGGGAGGATAAGCCCCTGTGCATGTTCCTGGGGCTTATGTTCCCCCATACGCCCTACGGCGTGGAGGAACCCTATTTCTCTGCCATTGACCGAAGTAAGCTGCCCCGCCGGGCGGGCATCGGCACCAACAAGCCGAAAATCGAGGCAAGGCTTCGGGAATACATGGGCATGGAGGGCTATACAGAGCAGGACTGGGATGAGCTTCGGGCGGTCTACCTGGGCATGTGCAGCAAGGTGGACGACCAGTTCCGGCGGCTGTGCCAGGCCCTGAAGGATGCCGGGATCTACGACAATACCGCGATTTTCTTCTTCAGCGATCACGGGGATTACAGCGGCGACTATGGAATTCCCGAAAAGTGCCAGAACAGCTTTGAGGACTGCCTGACCCGGGTGCCGCTGCTGATCAAGCCGCCCAAGGGAGAAGGGGTAGACCCGGGTGTGACGAATTCCTTTGCGGAGCTGGTGGATTTCTATGCCACCGCCATGGACTACGCCGGGGTGAAGCCGGATCACGATCACTTCGGAAAAAGCCTGCGGCCCATTCTGGAAAACAGACAGGCCGCTGTGCGGGATATGGTCTTCTGCGAGGGCGGCAGAATGCCCTATGAGTATCAGTGCGACGAATATCATGCCGCCGCCGGAGAGGGAACCATTCCTACCGGGAGTATGTACTGGCCCCGGCAGAATGCCCAGCTGGACGATGAGGCCCACGCCAAGGGCACTATGGTGAGGGATCGGAAGTATAAGTATATCCACCGCACCAGCGGAGCGCATGAGTTTTACGATCTGACCGCTGACCCTCTGGAGGAGCACAATGTGTATGGGGATGCCAGGTATGAGAGCCTGATCCTGAAATACCGCTGCGCGCTGCTGGATTGGTACCAATCCACCTGTGACGTTGTGCCCAGAGCCTATGACAGCCGGATGCCCCCGGAACTGATGTGGGAAAGGGTGCGGGGACGCTGTCAGCCAGAATGGGCGGAGGAGATTCGGAAAATGATCTATGCCGGTGCGGGCCCCGCGAAAATCAATGCCCAGATCCAGGCCTTCCGGAAGGGGTAACGTTATGAAAGATATTCTTCTGTATATGTCCGACCAGCATTCCTTTGGTTTGCAGGGGTATGCGGGGAACGGGATCGTCCGCACCCCCATGCTGGACAGGCTGGCGGAAACCGGCACGGCTATGATGAACGCCTCCACTGCCTGCCCTCTGTGCGTTCCCGCCAGAGCGGCCATGATATCCGGCCAGCTGCCCAGCAACAACGGGGTTCTCTTTAACTTCAATGCCATCAGCTCAGACAAGGCCACCTTCCTCCACAGCCTGACGGTATCGGGCTATGAGACGGTGCTCTGCGGCAGAATGCACTTTGTTGGCCCGGATCAGCGGCACGGCTACAGCAAACGGGTGGCGGGAGACCGGACGCCGGTATTCCACAATTCCGTACCCGGCAATCCCGGGATCAAGGGCTTTGACGAGAACAGCTCTGTATACTATATTGGCACCGGAGACTCTCCGGTGCTGGCCTATGACCGGTATGTGGTGGAGAGGGCTTTGGCATATCTTTCTCAGGATCATGACAGGCCTCAGTTCCTGACGGTGGGAACCTACGGCCCCCATTTCCCCTATGTGGCCCCAAAGGAGCTTTACGACTACTACTATGACAAGGTGCCGATGGAGGATGTCCGGGAGGCGGAGGAGGAGCATCCCGCCCTGGACGGAAAAATGCGGGAAACAGATCCGGAGGTGGTTCGGGCTGCCCGGGCGGC
Organism: uncultured Oscillospiraceae bacterium; assembly: GCA_964394055.1. GTDB lineage: Bacteria > Bacillota > Clostridia > Oscillospirales > Oscillospiraceae > Faecousia. The sequence continues at coordinate 3,702 of CAYMWT010000021.1, read as the reverse complement.
CTACTACGCCCTGGTGGAGCAGCAGGATCGCCACATTGCCGCGGTTTACCAGGCCTTCCAGGCGTATTTGAAGCGCACCGGACACGAAGGGGTCTTCCTCTACGTTTCCGACCACGGGGATATGAACGGCAACAAGGGCTATTTCGGGAAACAGGTATTTTATGAGCCATCTGTGCACATCCCCTTCCTGATTCAGGGGGATGGCATTCCGGCGGGACGCAGGGTGGAAAGCCCGGTGAGCCTGCTGGACATGGGCCCAACGGTGTGCGACCTGGCCGGGGCCGAGATCCTGCCCGGGGATGGAAAAAGCCTCCTTCCGGTGATTCTCGGAGAAGACGAACAGGAACGGATGACGGTCAGTGAGCAATACACCTATCTTTCCAGCGGCGAAACTAGCCTGGGGAGAATGGTACGCTGGGAAAACTGGAAGTTCTTTACCTATTCCGGCTTCCCGGAGGATGACCGGCTGTTTGATCTGAAGTCTGACCCGGAAGAACGGAACAATCTCATTGCCCGGTATCCGGAGGTAGCCGAAAGAATGCGGCAGGCCTTTGCCGGGTACAAGACCTATGAGCAGGTCATGGAGCATGAAGATTGGGTGGTCAGCCAGCTGCGGCTGCTGATGGGCTGTGATTTTGAGGACACGGAGGAGCACTGGCAGTGTCCGGAGGATATGGAGGTTCTGGCCAATCCCATTCACCGGAAGCAGCCCTTCCAGCCCACCGCCTGGGCGCCCCTGATGCGGAAGCGGATTCGTTCCGCGAAGCCCAGAGCGTAAAGGGGGAGAAGCGATGCCTGTTGGTGTGATTGTAAATGGGCTGTCCGTCCTGCTGGGCGGCGTGGCGGGAGCACTGGTGGGAAAAGGACTGAAGCAGGATTGGAAGGACAAGCTGACCCTGATCATGGGCTGCTGCTCCATGTGCATCGGCATTCAAAGCATTATCCTGATGGTGAACATGCCCGCTGTGGTGTTTTCGGTGATCATCGGCACGGTGATTGGCATTCTCCTTCAGCTCAGCAAAGGAATCACCGGGGCTGCCCGATGGGCGGAATCAAAGCTGAGCCGGAAGGTGGAGGAAGACCCTGACAGGACAAATCTTTTGGTTACGGCGGTGGTGCTGTTCTGCGCCAGCGGTACGGGCATCTACGGCTCTATTGTTTCGGGAATGACCGGAGACAACAGCATTCTGATTGCCAAGTCCATATTGGACTTTTTCACGGCTATGATCTTTGCCTGTAATCTGGGCATTGTGGTGAGCGCGGTCTCTGTGCCCCAGGTGCTGATCTTTCTGGTGCTGTTTTTCCTGGGCGGGCCAATCTCCCGGGTGGCGGATGAGACGATGATCTGCGATTTTAAGGCCTGCGGAGGGCTTATTATGCTGGCCACCGGCTTCCGGATCGCCGGAATCTGCCCCTTTTCCGTGGCGGATATGCTGCCGGCAATGATTCTTGTCATGCCTGTCAGCCGCCTGTGGACAACGGTCATTCAGCCGCTGGTAGCAGCCCTGGCGGGCTAAGGCAGCTATACAAATACGGCAATGCTCCGGCACCTGGCCGGAGCAGCCATATGGAGGCGAAGAAATGAAGACTTTATACCTGGACTGCGGCATGGGCGCCGCGGGAGATATGCTCACCGCCGCGCTGCTGGAATTATTGCCGGATCGGGAAGGCTTCGTGGAGGAGTTGAATGGTCTTGGCATTCCCGGTGTCCGGTTCACCCTGGAAAAAAGTGTGAAGTGCGGCATCACCGGAACCCATATGGGGGTGACCGTTCATGGGGAGGAGGAGTCTGAGCATACCCATCCTTCCGTGGAGGAGCATCACCATGGGCACCACCATCATGGGTCGATGGCAGACATTCGCGGCATTGTCAGCGGCCTGGCCATTCCCACCATGGTAAAGCTGGACATCCTGTCCGTCTACGAAGAAATCGCGGAGGCGGAAAGCCATGCCCACGGCGTGCCTGTCAGTCAGATCCATTTCCATGAGGTGGGGGCCATGGACGCGGTGGCGGATGTGACCGCGGTGTGCCTGCTGATGCATCGACTGAATCCGGACAGGATCGTGGCTTCCCCGGTTCGTGTGGGCAGCGGCCAGGTTTCCTGCGCCCATGGAATCCTCCCCGTTCCGGCGCCTGCCACAGCCTATCTGCTGCGGAACATTCCCATCTACGGAGGCGGCGTAACGGGAGAGCTGTGTACGCCTACCGGTGCGGCTCTGCTGCGGCACTTTGCCACGGAATTTGGAGAGCTGCCGCTTATGAAGGTAAGCACCATTGGCTACGGCATGGGGAAGAAGGATTTCCCACGGGCCAACTGTGTCCGGGCGATGCTGGGAGAAGGCTAAAAAATCGGAGTGCTACCATTCAAAGGGAGCACTCCGATTTTTGCTATTGTCGGGCCATGCGCTGCTCTCTGGCAATCTGCCAAAGGGCGCTTCCGGCGCTGTCCAGGAAGGAACGATAGCCGCAGGATCGGTCATTTTCGGAACAGGCGATTTCCCGCTGCATACGCTTGCAGCCGCCGCCGCAAAACTGCCTGTAAGGGCAGCCGCCGCAAAGGGAGGGCAAGGGGCCTCGCTGCTGGGCAGGAGAGCGCCGGGCTGCTGTAAGCAGCGCCTCTATGGAATCCTCCAGAATGCTTCCAATCCGGTATTCGTCCAGACAGAAAAAGTCACAGGGGTATACGCTGCCGTCGGCCTCCACCACCAGCTGGGGCTGACAGCGGCCCTGGATGCCGCAGGCGGTGGGAAGCTGGAAGGCCATCAGATTGACAATATCATCGAACAGCTTGACGCTGCGGTAGCGGCCCCGACGGTAATCCTCCAGCCACAGGGGGAAGAGCTGGGAATAAAACTGGGAAAAGCGCTGGGGCGTCAGGGCATAGGGATTTGTGCCTGGGGCATCCAGGGCATCCAGACAGGGGGTGAACTGAACATAGGGAATGTCCAGCTCCTTCAGCTGCTTCCATACCTTTTGGGGATGCCGTGCCACCTGGCGGGTCAGGGTGCACAGAACGTTATATTCCACACCGAACCGCTGCAAAAGCCCCAGAGCGTCCAGGCAGCGGCGATAGGTGCCCTCTCCATGGGCGTCCACCCGGGCGTCATCGTGGCATTGGGGGAGCAGATCCAGGGAGACCCCTACCAGAAAACGGTTCTCAGCCAGAAACCGGCACCAGTCTTCATCCAAAAGGGTGGCGTTGGTTTGCAGGGCGTAGCGAACCTGAATGCGTTTGTCCCAACCGGATACGGTTTGCACAAAGGCCCGGAACCAGGGCAGACCGGCAAGCACAGGCTCGCCGCCCTGAAAGGCAAATTGAACGCTGTCCCCGGGGAGAAACTGGGCTTGCAGATTGCGGAGCATGGCGTCCATATTCTCCGGAGACATAACGCCGTAGGATTTGACCTCCCGCAGGTCGGCGATGTCCGCGTAAAAGCAGTAGCGGCAGCGTAAATTGCACAGGGAAGAGGCGGGCTTCAGCATAATGGATATGGATTTCATATGATTTCCTCCCGGTTTTCTCTTTCCTTATACTACCATATTTTCAGCCAACTCTCAACCGGGATTTCCTAAAATCGGTAAGGGGAATGGGCAGGTATTTCAGACAACAAAAAACGCTCCCAAAAAATCGGGAGCGTTTTCTGGGTTTGGTGACCCGTACGGGAATCGAACCCATGTTACCGCCGTGAAAGGGCGGTGTC
>CAYMWT010000020.1:0-17130 GCA_964394055.1 uncultured Oscillospiraceae bacterium | reverse complement strand
ACCTCCATTCTGCCCTATGAGGACTGCTGCACGGTCTTCACCCCCAAGCATCCCAAGACCAAGCCCACCCTGGGTCAGGTACAGTACGCGGAGCGGAACCTGGATCGGGAAGCCCTGATCCAGCGGGCCATGGAGAATATTGAAAAGATCAAGGTGAGCTATCATGACGAATCTGTGCAGTGATGTGCTGCAAGCCCTGGCAGGTAAGACCCTGGTCACAGCGGAAAGCCTCACCGGCGGCGGCATCGGTGCGGCGCTGACATCAATTTCCGGCAGCAGCGAGGTCTATAAGGGCGGGGTCATCAGTTACACCAACTGGGTCAAGCACAACGTCCTTGGGGTTCGGGAGGAAGACCTGACCCGATACGGGGCAGTTTCCCAGCCGGTGGCCCGTCAGATGGCCGAAGGGGTACGCTCCCTTTTAAAAGCGGACGTGGCAGTTTCCGTTACCGGCCTGGCCGGCCCCGGAGGAGACGATTACGGAAACCCGGTGGGCACGGTATTCATCGGCTATGCGGACGAAACCCACAGTGCGGTTCGGGAATGCCATTTCCCGGGAAACCGGGAGGAAGTCCGAAAGAAAACCACTGAAGCAGCCCTGGGTCTGGTTCTGGAATATAACAGAGAATAGAGCAATCCCCGGAGTCCTGGGCAAAAAAACAGGATTCCGGGGATGTTTTGCGTTAGGGCAGCCGCCGGTAGCAGCGGATAAAATACCAGTTTTCAAAGGTGGCAGTGATGATCCAGGAGAACAGGTAAAGCAGGTACAGCGAGGTAATGGTCTGGAAGTAAGCGAACACCGTAAATACCCATATTACCCGGAAGATACATGAGCCGGAGAAGACGATGATCATGGGAACCATGCTCTTGCCCAGGCCACGGCAGCCGGCAATGGCGTTGTCCATAAAGGCGGAGATGCCGTATATGGGGCCCATTATGGACAGCCGCTTCATACCCGCCACAATGACAGCCGGGTCGTTTGTGAAGATAGAGAGGAACTGAGGCCCGAAAATCACCAGCAGCACGCCCATCAATGTGCCGATGCCGAAGGAATAGCCAAGGCAGATCAGATAGCTTTGCCGGATGCGCTTCCGGTTTCCCGCGCCGTAGTTTAAGCCGATGAAGCTGCTTGCGGCGGTATAGAAGGCGGCCATCACATCAAAAATCAGACCATCGGAATTGGCAGCGGCGGAGTTACCGGCCACCATCACCGTGTCAAAGGTATTGACGCCGAACTGGACGAACAGGTTAGCCAGGTAGAAAATACCGTTTTGCAGCCCCGAGGGGATGCCCAGAGCCAGAATTTCCCGGGAGTTTTTCCTGTGGATCTTCAGCTCCCGGAACCGCATGCCGAAAACCTCCTTGCTGCGGAACAGGGTCAGCAGGATCAGTGTAGCGGAGAGGTACTGGGAGAGAATGGAGGCCAGCGCTACGCCGGCCACATCCAGATGACAGACCACCACAAAGAAGAGGTTTAGCACCACATTTAAGACGCCGGAGATCATCAGGAAGATCAGGGGCTTTTTGGTGTTGCCCATGGCGCTGTACACGGCGTTGCCGAAATTGTAGAGTGCCAGGGCGGGCATTCCGCAGAAATAGATCTGCATATACAGCGTGGCCTTGTCCAGAATTTCCGCCTTGGTTTGCAGCAGCCGGAGAAGGGGACGGGAGAAGAAGAAACCAAACAGGGTCATGATCAGGCCGCAGATCAGGCAGATCAGGGCAGAGGAATGGATGGTGCGGCCCATCTCCTCATAATCCCGGGCGCCATAGTACCGGGCGATCAGAGCGTTGACGCCGCCGCCCAGACCGATGAGAACCCCGGTAAACAGGGCCACCGCTGTAGCGGTGGAGCCGACAGCCGCCAGGGACAGGGACCCGGAAAAATGACCGATTACGGCAATGTCCGCCATGTTGAACAGAACCTGCAATACGTTGGAAAGCATCAGGGGCAGGCTGAACAGCAGGATCTGAATGGGCAGGTTTCCGCTGCTCATGGCATGAACCATAGCGGCGTGATTCTTTTTCATTTGCTTTGTCTCCTAAGAAAGGTAATAAAGATATGGGGCAGAACAGGAAAAGAGTATGTCCCGCACAGGCACATACCCTTTTCTGAAATTGTGAAAAAGAGAGATTATGCCAGCTCCCGGGCCAGAGCCTCGATCTGGGCCTTACTGTCCTCATTCAGGGCGGAGAGGATCCGAACGGTGGTATTGGCGAAGGTGAGGTTCTTGCTCTTTTCCAGCATGGCGGCCATGACCTTGGCAGCGTTGGGCGCCCAGGTGCCGTTTTCCACAAAGGCCACGGTGCGGTTCTGGAAGTTCCGCTCGGTGAGATGGTGGATAAAGGTCTTCATAAAGGGGAAGATGTCAGCGTTGTAGGTGGGGCTGGCCAGAACCAGCTTGCCATACCGGAAGGCATCCTCCACAGCCTCGGCCATGTCATCCCGGGCCAGGTCTGTGACAGTGACCTTGGGGCAGCCGTTTCTGGTGAGGGCATCCGCCAGCAGCTCCACAGCCTCCCTGGTATGTCCATAGATGGAGCAGTAGGCAATCACAACGCCCTCACTCTCCACGCCGTAGGAGGACCAGATGTTGTACAGATTCAGGTAGTAGCCCAGATTCTCCGTCAGCACAGGGCCATGGAGGGGGCAGATGGCAGCGATGTCCAGCTTGGCAGCCTTCTTCAGCAGGGCCTGTACCTGGGGGCCGTACTTGCCCACGATGCCGATGTAGTACCGGCGAGCCTCACAGGCCCAGTCCTCGTCCGCGTCCAGAGCGCCGAACTTGCCGAAGCCGTCGGCGGAGAAGAGAACCTTGTCATAAGAATCATAGGTGACGATAACCTCAGGCCAGTGCACCATGGGGGCAGTGACAAAGGTCAGGGTGTGTTTGCCGAGGCACAGGGTTGAGCCTTCGGAAACTACCATCCGACGGTCAGCGTAATCGGTGCCGAAGAACTGCTTCATCATGACGAAGGCCTTGGCGGAGGCGACCACGGTGGCTTCCGGGTAAGCTTCCAGGAAGCGGGCGATGTTGGCAGAGTGGTCAGGCTCCATGTGCTGCACTACCAGATAATCCGGGGTGCGGCCATTTAAGGCTGCCTTCACATTTTCCAGCCACTGCTCCCCAAAGTGCCGGTCTACCGTATCCATAACGGCGGTCTTCTCGTCCAGAATCACATAGGAGTTATAGGCCATGCCGTTGGGGACGACGTACTGTCCCTCAAACAGGTCTACCTGATGATCGTTGACACCCACATACAAAATATCTTTCGAAATGTTCATAGTTCTCTCCTTGACTGATTTCTGTTTTGTGCTATGATAGTTCATAAGCATTTATTGCTGTACACAGTATATGCCAGCTTCCCGGAAAAGTCAATTTCATTTTCAAACCAGGCTGGGTATCTGTGATCAAATTCATTTTAAAGGAGGAAAAAGCGTATGAAGTATGTCTGTGAAGTCTGCGGCTGGACTTACGACGAGGAGGAAGGCTATCCCGAAGGCGGCATTGCTCCCGGCACCAAGTGGGAGGATGTCCCCGAGGATTTCGAGTGCCCCCTGTGCAGCGTGGGCAAGGATCAGTTCTCTGAGGAATAATGCCAAAGTAAAATCGGAAGGTTTTGACACCTTCCGATTTTTCGTGTTATAAGTCTTCCGCTTCCTTCAGCCATACCCGGGCGCTGGCATCGCTGGGCATCCGGAAGTCTCCTCTGGGGCTGAGGGTCACAGAGCCGACCTTTACCCCGTCTGGCATACAGCTGCGTTTGAACTGCTGGGTAAAGAACCGGCGGTAGAAGGTTTTCAGCCACTTTTTGATGGTCTCTGCCTCATATTCTCCCTGGAAGGCCCGACAGGCCATGGCAAAAATCTTATCAGGGGCAAAGCCAAAGCGCAGGACATAGAACAGGAAGAAGTCATGGAGGGCGTAGGGGCCTACCAGATCCTCGCTGTGCTGGGCGATTTTTCCCTCAGGATCGGGAGGCAGCAGCTCCGGGCTGATGGGGGTATCCAGAACATCCTGGAGAACATCATGAACAGCGGTGTACCCGGGCATTTCCGAAATGGCGTCCACCATCCAGCGAACCAGAGTTTTGGGCACGGAGGCGTTGACGCCGTACATGCTCATATGGTCGCCGTTGTAGGTGCACCAGCCCAGAGCCAGCTCGCTGAGATCCCCGGTGCCTACCACAATGCCGTTGACCATGCCCGCGTAGTCCATGAGAATCTGGGTGCGTTCCCGGGCCTGGGCGTTTTCGTAGGTGCCGTTGTGAACGCTTGGATCGTGGCCGATATCTCCGAAATGCCGGGAAACGGCCTCTCGAATGGAAATCTCCTTGCAGGTGATCCCCAGCTTTTCCATCAGGCTCCAGGAATTGCGATAGGTGCGGTCGGAGGTACCGAAGCAGGGCATGGTAATGCCGTGGACATCGGAAGCAGGCCGGCCCATCTGCCGCATGGCCTCTACGGAAACCAGCAGGGCCAGGGTGGAATCCAGTCCACCGGAGATGCCGATGACAGGCTTGGCGTTCCCGATCACAGAAAGCCGCCGCTTCAGTCCTGCCGCCTGAAGGGAGAATATCTCCCGACACCGCTGGGTGCGATCCTGCTTGGCGGAAGGGAGGAAGGGGTATTTGGAAATGGGGTAGAGGCTGCCGTCGGAGCGCAGGGCAGGGGCAAGGGTGTTTATCGTGGTAGCCGGATGGCCCGCATACTGTAAGGCCGTATCCTTGAAGCTCTTGTTCTTCCGCCGCTCGGCATGGATGCGGCCCAGGTCGCAGTCCTGAAGGAGCAGATAATCTGTGGCAATGGGCTCCTGAGATTCCCGGAGGAGACTGCCGTTTTCCGCCACCATGCTCTGACCGGAGAAGACCATATCCTGGGTGGATTCGGTGTAACCGGCTGAGCAGTAGGCGTAGATGCAGTTCAGGCTTCCGGACTGATGCCGCACCATATCCCGGCGGTAGGCGGCCTTGCCCACGATTTCATTGGAGGCGGACAGGTTCAGGATCACCTCCGCGCCGCTGAGAGCCAGCAGAGCGGAAGGGGCAATGGGTGTCCACAAATCCTCGCAGACCTCAATGCCCACCAGTGTTCCGTCTCCGATCCGGAACAGACCTTTTTTCAGAATGGGGATATCCCTCAGGGTATCGCTGAGGGTGACAGTCTCCCCGCCCAAATCCACAGCGGAGGAGAACCACCGCTTTTCATAGAATTCGTTGTAGTTGGGAATATAGGTTTTGGGCACCAGACCGTGAACCATTCCCCGGGAAATCACGGCGGCGCAGTTGAACATCTGGCCTTCAGCCCGGACAGGCAGGCCGACCACAGCGGTGAGGTCAGGGCAGGTCACTGTACAGGCAGCGATTTCCTCCAGCCCCTTTACCACGGCATTGTTCAAGCTGTCCTGAAAAAACAGATCCTGGCAGGTGTAGCCGGTGAGGGAAAGCTCGGGAAAGAGTACAATATCCGACTTTTGCTCGTCGGCCTTGGCAATATAGGCGCAGATGTCCTTTGTATTTTTTTCCACGTCACCGACCTGAACGGAGGGTACGGCACAGGCAATCCGAATGTAGTCCAGCATGGAAGCTCCTCCAGTGTTTTCTTTTGATGATACCTATTATACCGCATTTTTCCCGCTTTGCAAGAAAAGATGTGATATCCGGCAAAAAATCGATTCTTAGAGGACTTTTAGAGGGTTCGGGTGGTATTATGGGGCAGAAAAGGAGGTGCTTTTCCATGAAGCACAAGAGAATATTTCTGCTGCTGGCAATGCTGTTCGCCCTGGCCTGTTCCGGCTGTGCGGAACCCGCCCCGAAGGAAGCCAAGAGAACCGTTCCTGCCGTCTCGGCGCAAACCGAGACCATCCAATCGACCGTAAGGGAGACCCAATACCCAGCCAGCGCGGAGGAACTACTGGAAATCGGCATAATCAGCGGCACCGTGGTGGAATGCTCCGACATGGGCTGCCGGATTACCCCAACCCGATATGAAGAAGGCGTTGCCTATGAAGCTGCCCCGGGCTACGAAACGGAGCTGGTTGCCATTTCCTATGGGGAGGGGTGTACCTTCCAAATCGCCAATGTGAATGTTCAGACCGGGGCGGTCATCTATGAACCGGCTGGGGTAGAGGACATCGTAGCGCAGACATCCCTGGTCATTCAGGGCGAATATGACGACAGCGGTACAGTTCAGGGAAAAACGGTTTACATTTACCGTTCCATATGGTAAACAGCTTCCGGGCGGCGAGAATTTGCCGCCCGGAAGCGCTTATAGATTGGCCAGTGCTTTCAGTTCTTCCGCCAGGTCGGTCTGCTCCCAGGGCCGATCCGCCACACCGAAGTGGCCCATGGCGGCGGTTTGGGCGTAGATGGGACGGCGAAGCTCGAGCTTGCGGATGATCCCGGCCGGGGTCAGGTCGCAGGTCTCCCGCAGCAGCTCAGTCAGTTTCTCGTCGGAAAGAGCGCCGGTACCGTAGCTGTCCACCCGGAGGGAGACGGGCTTGGCAACGCCGATGGCATAGGCCAGCTGCACCTGTACCTGGGTGGCAAGGCCGGCCGCCACCAGGTTCTTGGCCATATACCGGGCCATGTAAGCGGCGCTGCGGTCCACCTTGGTGGGATCCTTGCCGGAGAAGGCGCCGCCGCCGTGGGAGAAGTAGCCGCCGTAGGTGTCCACAATGATCTTCCGACCGGTCAGGCCCGTGTCCCCGTTGGGGCCGCCGATGACGAAGCTGCCTGTGGGGTTGATGTGAATGTGGGAAACCGCCCCAATGTCAAAGCCATACTGCTGAAGAACGGGCGCAATGACCTTCTCCCGGATGTACTGCCGCAGCTCGGCCATGGCAAAATCCGGGCTGTGCATAATGGAGACCACCACGGTGTCAATGCCCAGCACCCTGCCGCTTTCGTCAAACTCCACGGTGACCTGGGTCTTGCCGTCGGGACGGAGAAGGGGATTGCACTGAACGCACTGGGTAAGCCGGTTGCACAGCGCCCGGGCCAGGGCGACAGGCAGAGGCATCAACTCCGGGGTCTGGGTGCAGGCACCGCCGAACATCATGCCCTGATCTCCCGCGCCGCCGACTTCATCGTTGGTACCCAGGGCAATGTCCGCGGACTGGGTGTGAATCCGGCACTGAATCTCCACGGTGTCAGCATCGAAGCCGTCTTCGGGATGGACATAGCCGATTTTACGGATGACCTCCCTGGCAACAGAAGGGTAGTCAACCACGGCCTTGGTGGTGATCTCACCGCAGATCAGGCAGAAGTTGGTCGTGACCATAGTCTCGCAGGCCACCCGGGAAGCGGGATCCTGGGCAAGGCAGGCGTCCAGAATGGCGTCGGAAATGGCGTCCGCCACCTTGTCTGGGTGACCGTTGGTAACGCATTCAGAGGTAAAGAGTCTTTTTTCCATAGGTTTGTCCTTTCTTTTTCGCATTGTGGATTTACGCAAAAAAATCGCACACCGAAGGACCCGATGTGCGTAAATATCGAATCCTCATCTTTCGTTTGCCGCCGGATTTAGCACCTTGTTCGATTGCTCGAATAGGCTGCTGGGTTTCATCGGGCCGTTCCCTCCACCACTCTTGATAAGGCTTATATGCAATTTTCTGTTCTATTATACCGTATTTCCTGGGAAAGTCAACATCTTTCCCAATTTTGGACAGGGAAAAATGTTCACAATTCTGCTATAGACTTTTTCTCCCTTTGCTGGTAGAATGTATAAAGTAATGTAACTTTCGGGAGATGAAGCGCTTGAAAAACCTTCGTAAAAACTTTGAGCTTTACTGCTATAAAAACCGGAACAAGGGCATCCCCAACCTGATGCTCTACATTTCTCTGGGTACGGCAGTGGTGTACCTGATGAGTCAGATATCCGGCAATTTCTTCCTGTACAGCTTCCTGGTATTTGACCGGAATCTGATCCTCCACGGGCAGATTTGGCGGCTGTTTACCTATCCGCTGACCTATTACAATAGCTCCCTGCTTCTGACGGCCATCGCTCTGCTGTGCTACTACTCTCTTGGGCGGGCCATGGAAAATATCTGGGGCACATTGCGCTTTAACCTGTTTTATCTCACCGGGGTGGTGATGATGGACGTTTACTGCCTGATTTTCGGCGGCCAGGCCAGCGTCTATTATCTGAACATGAGCCTGTTCCTGTCCTATGCCACCTTGTACCCGGACGCCCATTTCCTGCTGTTCTTTATCATTCCCATCCGGGCCTGGATTTTTGCCCTGTTTGATCTGGCGCTGATCCTGCTGGGCCTGTTTACCGATCCCTTCCCTTATAATCTGTTCCCCATTATTTCCCTTGCCAACTACTTCCTGTTCTTTGGGAAGGACGTGCTGAACGTAGTGCCCATGTCCTGGCGTGCCAATGCCCGCCGCTTGGTGAAGAAAGCACCCAAGGCACAGAAGGCAAAGGTGATCCACTTTGACGCCGGTTCCTACGAGGCCTCCCATGCCGCTCCCAAGGCTCCCTACAACCACCGTTGTACGGTCTGCGGGAGAACGGACGTAAGCAACCCGGAGCTGGAATTCCGGTACTGCTCCAAGTGCAAGGGCTATTACTGCTACTGTGAGGATCACATCAATAACCACACCCATATCCAGTAACCATACTGCCGCGGCCTTTGCTGCGGCAGCTTTTATAAAACAAAAAGGAGCATTGCCATGTCCAAATACATTATGGCTCTGGATTCCGGAACCACCTCCAACCGGTGTATCCTCTTCGACGAGCGAGGAGAAGTTTGCAGCGTGGCCCAGAAGGAGTTTACCCAGATTTTTCCCCAGCCCGGCTGGGTGGAGCATGATGCCGACGAGATTTTCGCCACCCAGCTGGAGGTGGCGAAGCAGGCCCTCATGAACATTGGCGCTTCCGCCGGTGACATTGGGGCCATCGGCATTACCAACCAGCGGGAAACCACCATAGTCTGGAACAAAAACACAGGCCGTCCCGTATATAACGCCATTGTCTGGCAGTGCCGCCGGACGGCGCCTTACTGTGATCAGCTGACAGAAGAGGGCCTGGTGGACACCATCCGCGGCAAAACCGGACTGGTCATCGACCCTTATTTTTCCGGCACGAAAATCCGCTGGATTCTTCAGAACGTGCCCGGGGCAAGAGAGCAGGCGGACAGGGGAGAGCTGCTGTTCGGCACCGTGGAGACCTGGCTGATCTGGAAGCTCACCGGAGGACGGGTGCATGTGACGGACTATTCCAACGCCTCCCGTACCATGCTGTTTAATATCAACACCCTCACCTGGGATGAGGACATTTTAAGAAAGATGGACATTCCTGCCTCCATGCTGCCAAAGCCCATGCCCTCCAGCTGTGTCTATGGCCATACCGATGCCCGATTCTTTGGAGCGCCCATTCCCATTGCCGGGGCGGCGGGAGATCAGCAGGCGGCTCTGTTCGGTCAGGCCTGCTTTGATCCGGGGGATTCCAAGGTCACCTATGGTACCGGTGCGTTTCTGCTGATGAACACGGGAGAAAAGCCCATTTTCTCCCAAAACGGCCTGGTGACCACCATCGCCTGGGGCCTGGACGGCAAGGTGACCTATGCCCTGGAAGGCTCCATCTTTGTTGCTGGCGCGGCCATTCAGTGGCTGCGGGACGAGCTGCGGTTTATTGAATCCGCTGGAGATTCCGAGTACATGGCCCAGAAGGTAAGTGATACGGGCGGCTGCTATGTGGTTCCCGCCTTTACGGGACTGGGCGCGCCCTATTGGGACGCCTATGCCCGGGGCGCTGTGGTAGGGCTGACCCGGGGCGTGAACAAGTACCATATCATTCGGGCCACCCTGGATTCCATTGCCTATCAGACCAATGACGTGCTGGAGGCCATGGCAATGGATTCCGGCATCTGCCTGTCGAAGCTGAAGGTGGACGGGGGCGCCTCCGCCAACAACTATCTGGTGCAGACCCAGGCGGACATCAGCGACGCTCCGGTACTCCGGCCCAGGTGCGTGGAGACCACTGCCATGGGCGCGGCCTATCTGGCAGGTCTTGCCATAGGCTATTGGGCAGGCACGGAGGATATCCGGAAAAACTGGGCGGTCGACCGGGAATTCATTCCCAGCCTTTCCCGGGAAATCCGGGAAAGCAAGATCCGGGGCTGGAAGAAGGCAGTCAGGTATACCATGCACTGGGCAAAGGACGAGGAATAAGCCGGTTCTGTTTCCAACCGAGGCGCATAGGATGTTCCATACATCTGTTGCGTTGAGGTGGTACTATTGGAACATACTATCAATCAGATCGTCCTCCGGGGCACCCTGGCATCCCTGCCCCAATTCTCCCACGAAAACCATGACCGGCGATTCTTTCGCTTTCTGCTGGACGTGCCCCGGCTGTCCGGCTTCGTGGATACCCTTCCGGTGATTGCGGAAGAGAGCCTGTTAAATGAAGCAGAGCTGTCCGGCGGAATGATCACGGTTTCCGGCCAGATCCGTTCCCATAATATCCGCAGTGACGGACGGAGGCATCTGCTGATCTTCGTATTTGCCCTCTCCATTCGATGCGAGGATGGGGAGCCGGTGAATGACGTGATCCTGGAAGGCCCGATTTGTCGGGAGCCGACCTATCGCCGGACGCCTCTGGGTCGTGAAATCTGTGACGTGATGCTAGCGGTTCCCCGAGCCTTTCAGCGGGCAGACTATCTGCCCTGCATTCTCTGGGGGCGCACAGCCCTGGAAGCGGCCCAATGCCATACCCGGGATCGGATCCGTATCTGCGGTCGCCTGCAAAGCCGGAAGTACACCAAAATCACGGAGACGGGAAGCGAGGAGCGCACCGCCTATGAGATATCCGCCCTGACAGCGCAAATCCTTGAGGATGCGCTTTAACTACAAAGGAACATAGAAAATGAAAGAACATTTACAAGAGATCATCGACATTTTAAAAGAGCGCTACGGCAGTGCCCCCTGTGCCCTTCATTATGAGAAGGACTATGAGCTGATGATTGCCGTCCGCCTGTCCGCCCAGTGTACCGACGCCCGGGTGAACCTGGTGACGCCGGCTCTGTTTTCGGAGTATCCCACCCTGGAGGCCATGGCCGGGGCAGATGTGAGCCGGGTGGAAGAACTGGTACATTCCTGTGGGTTTTATAAGCACAAGGCCAGAGACATTGTACTGGGCTGCCAGATGCTGATAAACGAATACGGCGGAAAGGTGCCCGGTACCATGGAGGAGCTGCTGAAGATCCCCGGTGTAGGTCGGAAGACCGCCAATCTCCTGCTGGGGGATCTCTACAGCGTTCCCGGCAGCGTGGTGTGCGATACCCATTGTATCCGCATCTGCAGCCGCCTGGGGCTGACTGACGGCAGCAAGGATCCGGAGAAGGTGGAAACCCAGCTTCGGGCCATTCTCCCGCCGGAGGAAAGCTCGGACTTCTGCCACCGCATTGTTCTGTTTGGCCGAGACTGCTGCACGGCCCGGAATCCCCAATGCGGCAGCTGCCCACTAAGCCCCTTCTGTCGGTACATGAATCCGGAATCATAAAGCTTCAGGCGGTACAGACCCGGCAATGGGCTGTACCGCCTGTTTTGCGTTTACAGTTATCTTCCGCCGAACAGCTTTGCCAGCGGGGCAATGGCTGTTCCCAGATTGTTGACGGCAGTGTTCAGGGAATCGATATCCATTTTGTCCAGAATGTCCACCGCCCGTGTGACCTGCTCCACGCAGTCCAGCATGGCCGTTTCGCCCTCACTGGCCAGACTGTTCAAGCTGTCCATCAGCTTCTTGGGATCGCCCTCTCTGACCTGGGACACGATCTGCTGGGCGTCTGTCAGAACCGATTCCGCCTGACCTGCCATTTCCTGTACCTGGGCTGTGATTTCCTGGGCGTCGGACAGAATGCCGAAGGCCTTTGGCAGGATCAGCGCCGCCGTCAGAACCACCACTGCCAGAATGCCCATCATGCATCCGGCGGTGATCTTCATGAGACGGTGCATTTTCCGGTTGTGGGCCTTCTGTTCTGTCAGGAAATCCAAAATGGCCTGATTTCCACCCACGTCTGTGGGACTGGCTTCCTGATTTTGCAAATCTTTTTCTTCCGTCTGCACAGTTTCCTTACTTTCATCCATGGTGATATCCCCCTTTTTTATGTTCCGGTTTTGCTTCTTCTTACAGAATATCACATTTTTTCGGGGAACGCATCAATTATTTGAAAAATTCGTGTTTTTTTGCTCAAAAGCCCCGGCCGGAAGGAGAGAAGGGCCACTTTACAACCGGGGCGGATGGTGGTATACTTTTGTCATATCGCCGCAGCGCGTTCATCGAAAAGGGAGGCATTGCCATGCACGCAGAAGCTCGTCGTCAGGCCATATTGGATATTCTCAGGGATACCTGCAAGCCCGTCAGCGCCGGTACTCTGGCTGCCCGCTTTTCCGTGAGCCGTCAGATCATTGTGGGAGACATTGCGCTGCTCCGGGCAGGCGGCGCGGAGATTTCCGCTACACCCCAGGGCTACACCATGGTGCAGGCAGGGAAGGGGATTCTTCGCCGAATCGCCTGTCAGCATTCCGGTGAAGAGATGGAGGCAGAGCTGAACGCCATAGTGGATCAGGGCTGTACGGTGGTGGATGTGATCGTGGAGCATCCCATTTATGGCCAGCTTACCGGCCCCTTGCAGCTGGCCAGCCGGTATGATGTGGGGAAATTTCTGGAGCACTGTGCCCGCTCCGATGCCCGTCCGCTGTCGGATCTCACAGGCGGCATTCACCTGCACACCCTGTCCTGTCCCGATGAAGAGGCCTATGTCCGGGTGGAAGGGGTGCTGCGCCAATTGGGCGTGCTGCTGGAGGGATAACTTTTCCTGCCAGAGGGATTGACAACCGCTGAAAAAAAGAGTATTATACCGTGGCATACAGGTGTCTTGACACCCATATACCACGGTTCAGTATTCTTTAAAGCAGGTGTTCCTATGAATTCAGTGAAATCCTTTCTTCAGCGAAAAAATATTGTGTTTTCCGCCAAGCGCTATGGCATTGACGCTTTGGGCGCCATGGCTCAGGGACTGTTCTGCTCCCTGCTCATCGGTACCATTATCAACACCATCGGCACCCAGCTCCACATCGACCTTCTGACCCGGGTGGTTGCCACCGTGGGAAGCGGAGACCATGCCATTTCCTACACCGTAGGCGGTATGGCCATGGCTATGAGCGGCCCTGCCATGGCGGTTGCCATCGGCTACGCTCTGCAAGCGCCGCCTCTGGTGCTGTTTTCCCTCATTACTGCCGGATTTGCCGCCAATGCCCTGGGTGGCGCGGGCGGCCCGCTGGCAGTGCTGTTTGTGGCGATCCTGGCTGCTGAATGCGGCAAGGCCGTAAGCAAGGAGACAAAGGTAGATATTCTGGTCACGCCTATGGTGACCATTCTGGTAGGCGTGGGCCTGTCCGCTCTGATTGCGCCGCCCATCGGCTCGGTGGCCAGCGCCTTTGGCAGCCTGATTATGGAGACCACCCGTTTGCAGCCCTTCCTTATGGGCATTCTGGTTTCCGTTCTGGTGGGCGTTGCCCTGACCCTGCCCATTTCCTCCGCTGCCATCTGCTCTGTCCTGGGGCTGACCGGCCTGGCAGGTGGGGCGGCTGTAGCGGGCTGCTGTGCCCAGATGGTGGGCTTTGCGGTTATGAGCTTCCGGGAAAATCGTTGGGGCGGCCTGGTCAGTCAGGGCATCGGTACCTCCATGCTTCAAATGCCCAACATTGTGAAAAATCCCCGCATCTGGATTCCCCCCACATTGGCCTCCGCCATTACCGGTCCCATTGCCACCTGTGTCTTCAAGCTGGAAATGAACGGCGCGCCCATCAATTCCGGTATGGGAACCTGCGGCTTCTGCGGCCAGATCGGCGTATGGACAGGCTGGCTGAATCCTGTGGAATCGGCGGTTGCCCAGGGTGCCGTTCCCATCGCTCCCACTGCCTTTGACTGGCTGGGGCTGATCCTGGTTTCCTTCCTGCTTCCGGCGGTTCTCTCCTGGGGACTCTGTGAGCTCCTGCGGAAAATCGGCTGGATCAGGGAGGGAGACCTGACCCTTTCCTGACGGATCTGCCGTATTCATTTGCTTCTTACCCCCCACTCTGGCCTGCTCCGGTGGTTTTACCGCCGGGGCAGGCGCTTTTATACGAATAAAGACCAGCCAAAATCAGTGGCTGGTCTTTTATTCATTTGCGGCGGATGCCGCAAGAGAGGCGTAATCCGGTCTTCCGAAGCCCCGAATGGAAATGTGGTTAAGGGGCAGATAATGGTAACAGACCCGATCGTCCCGGTTTCCCTCGATCACCTTGAGAAAGGGCCACTTGGTGCCCACCACAATCCCCACATGGTCGGCCCAGCCGGTGCAGTCTCCCGGACGACGGTTATCCCAGTCGTAATAGATCAGGTCACCGGGAAGGGGAATGGCGCCGTCTGCTTCCTCCCAGCTGCCCATTTCCTGAAGCAGACCGATCTGCCGCTCACAGCCGCATTCCACGGGAATAATGTCCGTAAGCCCGGCATCCAGCGCGGCCACGCTGACAAAGGCGGCGCACCAGCTGTCGGTCTCGGTGAGGGCGTAGTCCATGGGAAGAGAGGGCTGGGCATTGTACCGGTCAAGGATCTTCCCATAGCTTCCATCGGATTCCTTGGCCCCCAGATAGGCTTCTCCGCTGGCAACCAGAGACAGCCTCAGGGAAGCCTCCTCAGGGCTTACCTTCCAGTAAAAGCCCCAGGGAGCCAGCAGATAATACGCCGTCAGCCCGGCCAGGAGCACCGCTGTCCCCAAAAGCCGGGGAAGCACAGAATGTTTCGTTTTAACCGCCATGGTACGCCTCCGCCAAAAGATGCCACCATTATATGGCCCTTTGGGACAAAAAGCAAGAGGCATTTACAGGAACAGATACAGGGCCAGGGTCAGCAGGGCGGTATTCTGATCCTCCTTACAGTCCCCGGACATAAGCAGCAGAAGCAGCACAACGAGCAGATCCTCGGTGTCAAAATCGCCGGGCAGCATTTGCCGGAAGAATTGGAGGATGCCCATATTCTGCCTGGGGGGATGGGATTGACAGGGTGGCTGCTTGGGCGGGGGACAGGGCCGCCGGGGCTGCCGGCCGGGATTTCCCCGGGATTGTCCCCCGGGACGATTTGTGGGAGGCGGCGGACAGCTGGGTTCCGGAGGCGCGGGTTCCGGCGGACATGGGTTTTGCGGATTCATGGGACGTTCGGGTGGCCTCTGCTCCGGCTCCGGGATCCGGCTGCGCTGATAGGAGCCGTCAGGCTGGGGGATATATCGATTATACATGCTTTCACCTCCCCGCAAGCATTTGAAGGGCGCCGGAATTGAGAAAACCGGAGGCAAGTCCCGCCATTTTTGCCGCCCGCATGGCCCGTTCCAGCTTGTTGATCCGGCCTTGACTCAGGTATGGACCCAGGGCTTTCAGAAGGTTCTGCTGGTTGCGGTCAACGCCGCTTTTCTGGGCTATCCCTGCCAGAGATTTCAGCATTCTGGGATCCATGGGCAGGGAAGGAGAGGCCTCCTGGGGCGGTGGAGACGGAGGGGCGCTGTTTCCGTTCATGGCCTGGGCCATGGACATGATCTGCTGCATCATCTGGGGATTGCTTAATATCGCCCCCAGCTTATCCTCCATTTCGCTCATAGGGTTCCCTCCATCTGCTTCAGCAGGGCCTGGGCCTGGGGCGAGGAAAGCAGGGCGGACAGGGTATTTTTTGCGCTTTCCATATTTCCGGCGGCGGCCTGGCTGACGGCGTCCTCCAGGGAGCCGTCATTGGTGCTTTGGAGCAGGGCAAGAAGCTGCTGCCCTGCCGGGGAGCTGGCCAGCTTCATCAGATCGGACATATTCGGCATGTTCTCCATGGGATGACCTCCTTGAAAAGGTTCTCTTGTCATAGCTTATGCGCCGCCCCCGGAAAATGTACCGAAAAAATGCCGCCTGCTTACGTTTCAGCAGGCGGCAAGCGATCGAAAGGGTGAAGTGTTACAGCTTCAAGCCAAGAATCGCTTTGATGCATTCCATCTCCATTGCGTTGGCGCTGGGAGCTGTACGGCTGTACCCCATCGGAAAAGCGGAAGTTCTTCCACCAGGTGGTGGTAAACGATGGGGAGGAGGAACCGGAAGGGGATTGATTTTTGAATCAGAATGGGATATGATGTTTAAAACTGTCGAAAACGGACAAACTGAAGAGGTAATGAATGTGAAGGTGCTTGTCTTATCGGATTCTCATTCCATGCTCAGCTTTATGCGGCGGTGTATCCGTCAGCTCCATCCGGATGTGGTGCTCCATCTGGGGGATTATTTTGACGATGGGGAAGCCATGAAAGAGGAATTCCCCGGCATCCCTTTTTATCAGGTGCCGGGAAACTGTGACCGCTACCGCTGCCAGCCGGGACAGCCGGAGATTCTGGTGGAAACCCTGGATGGTGTGACCCTCTACCTGACCCACGGCCACCGGCACAAGGTGAAACTGTATCTGGGAGCCTTGCTTCGGGATGCCCGGAAATGCCACGCGGCAGCTGCCCTCTACGGCCATACCCATGAGGCAGACTGCCATCAGGAGGAGGACGGACTGTGGGTTCTGAACCCGGGAAGCTGCGGCTACTACGGAGGCAGCGCCGGTGTCATGGAGCTTCAGAGAGGGAAAATCCTGTCCTGCCGGATCCTTAGAGAAGGGGATCTGGATGAGGAGCGTTTCTAATTCAGGGTCAGCAGGAACAGCATGGCTGTGATGAAGCCCATGGAGGAAACGATGGCTGTGACAATGTTCACCGCCTTTTCGAGAAAATAGCGTCGATCCGCGGCACCGGGATATTTGGGCTGGTTGGCGACGTACAGGGTGAGATTGCCGCGAGTGGCTTTGCGTTTCATCTGTTTCATAGGGAAAACCTCCTTGTTTTTCTTTCTGATATCAGTATACAAGAAGATGTGTCCGTTAAAACGGACAATTAAGGAATTTTGAAATTTTTTTGCCGGGCCAGGAAGCCCTTGCGTCTGGCAGAAAAATATGGTACAATACTAAGGAACCTCTGAATAAATCGTCTGCGGCTGAGCAGCGAATCTTTTGCCCCAGACGTTCCGTTTGAAAAGTGGGAAATACATCCAGTATTCCTCCACTTTTGGGTCTTCGTCTGA
>CAYMWT010000019.1:0-17143 GCA_964394055.1 uncultured Oscillospiraceae bacterium | reverse complement strand
TAGGGGATATAGTGCTCGTTCTTCTCCTGGTCGTAGTATTCCAGGCTCTTGCCGCTGGCCTCCTGATGGCGGCCCAGGTCGTAGTTGGTACGATCCGCAATGCCCCACAGCTCGCCCCAGCCGTTGCCGAAGGGGAACTGATACTCAATGTCCGTGGTGGCCCGGGAATAGAAGGCCAGCTCCGCAGGTTCATGATCCCGCAGACGCAGGGAGTCCTCCTTGATGCCCAGGGAGACCAGCCAGTTCTTGCAGAAGTCCTTCCAGTAGGCGAACCACTCCAGGTCAGAGCCGGGCTGGCAGAAGAACTCGCACTCCATCTGCTCGAACTCTCTGGTACGGAAGGTGAAGTTGCCCGGGGTAATCTCGTTGCGGAAGGCCTTGCCTACCTGGCAGACGCCGAAGGGCAGCTTCTTCCGGGTGGTGCGCTGAATATTGGCAAAGTTTACAAAGATGCCCTGGGCGGTCTCGGGACGGAGGTAGCAGGTGGAGGAGGAGTCCTCTGTGACGCCGATCTGGGTCTTGAACATCAGGTTGAAGTTGCGGATGGAGGTGAAGTTGTGCTTTCCACAGTTGGGGCAGACCACATCCTCGTGGGCGGCGATGAAGTCGTTCATTTCGGCGGGCTTCATAGCGTCCACGTTGACAGCCTTGCCGCTTTCGCTGGCCTCGATCAGCTTGTCCGCGCGATGCCGGGCGCCGCAGCCCTTGCAGTCCACCAGAGGGTCGGAGAAGGAGCCAACGTGGCCGGTGGTGACCCAGGTCTGGGGGTTCATGAGAATGGCAGCGTCCAGGCCTACGTTATAGTCGGACTCCTGGACAAACTTCTTCATCCAGGCCTTCTTCACGTTGTTCTTGAATTCCACGCCCAGGGGGCCGTAGTCCCAGGAGTTGGCAAGGCCGCCGTAGATCTCGGAGCCGGCGTAGACATAGCCCCGGTTCTTGCAGAGATTGACGATCATATCCAGTGTTTTTTCGCTGTTCTTCATTTTATATCCTCCAAAAGTATGGTTTTCTTTCCTGAAAACCTATTATATGCTGTATCCGTGTGAAAATCAAGTGGTTTCCGATTCTTCCGGGCGGAAGCTTTCTCCCAGATCCCCGATCATCATTTCATAGACCTGATTGCTGATGTCCACCGTGGACTTGCCCTGGTACTCCTCGGGCTGGATCACGCCCACCAGGTGGAGGGGCACATGGGTTTTCTTCAGATGCTTGAGGTTGTGGAAAATGCTGCGGGTATTCTGGATGGTGCAGACCACAATGGGTACCTTGGTCTTCTGGGCGATCTTGAAGACGCCGCTGCGGAAGTGGTGAAGCTTGCCGTCCTTGCTGGTGTAGCCCTCGGGGAACACACAGATGGACACTTCATCATCACGAATCAGCTGGATGCACTTGAGAATCACCTTCAGGGCCTGCCGGTCATCCTCCCGGTCCAGAGGCTGGCAGAGAATTTTGTGCATGAACTTGTTGATGATAAACAAATCCATATTCTCTTTTTTGGTGATAAAGGCAAGCTGGTTCTTTCGGAAGGCGTTGAGCAGAATGCCGGGATCGGCAATGAACAGATGGTTGCACACCAGAAGGAACCGGCCATCCTTGGGGATCTGGTCGAAGCCCTCCTTGTGAAGCTTCACACCCACCAGCATCATCAGGGCTTCGATATACACGTCCATGACCCGGCGGTAGAAGGGATCGTCATGCTCCGCCTGGGGCTGGGACAGATCCACCCTGCCGCAGACCCAGCACAGATAGCCGAAGGCCAGCAGAAAAAGAACCAGGTAAATGGCCGCAAACAGGGGCAGAATCCACCAGAGATTCCAGCTCAGCAGGAGGCACAATCCTACAGACAAAACCGCGGAAGCGGCGGCAATTCCCTTTAAAAGCATAGTGATCCTCCTGCATTCTCTTCTTTTTCGTAGCGTTCTATTCCTATTATACTCGTTTTCTCCAAAGGGCACAAGAGAAAAAAGTCAACAAAG
Source organism: uncultured Oscillospiraceae bacterium (assembly GCA_964394055.1). Lineage (GTDB taxonomy): Bacteria > Bacillota > Clostridia > Oscillospirales > Oscillospiraceae > Faecousia. The sequence continues at coordinate 15,164 of CAYMWT010000019.1, read as the reverse complement.
AGTTTTTTCACAAAAGGGTGGAAATTGGGGGAATAGACTGGTATAATACAAATTATATCTCATTGCTATCCCAGTTGTCAAAAGGAGGGAGTTCCCTATGAAGCAAAGAAAGCTTTCCGCCCGGCTGCCCAGAGTGGTTCTGGCATTGGGCGTTTTGGGTCTGGCCCTGCGGTGGATCCTGTATCAGGTGAATCTGGACGCGCGGCTGCTGCTGAAGCCCGGCCATCCTTTGGAGATCCTGCTGTGGCTGCTGACCGCAGGTACTCTGACGCTGATCGCTGTATGCACGGTGAAAAGCAAGGAGCCGGTATCCTATGAGGACAATTTTCCGCCATCCAGGGAGGCCTGGATCGGCTGCTGCGTGGCGGCGTTCCTGATTTGCTACACGGTGCTGTCCCATGATGCCAAGCTGCCCGGCGGGCCGGGAATCGCATGGAAGGTGCTGGGTGTGCTGTGCGCCCCCAGTCTGCTGGCTGTGGGCCTGGGCCGCCATCAGGGGCACAAGAGCCTGTCCCTGCTGTTTGTGGTGCCCTGTCTGTTTTACATGTTCCACATCATCAACCATTACCGGACCTGGAGCAGCGAGGCTCAGCTGCAAACCTTTTTCTATCCCCTGTTTGCTGCCATTGCCATGACCTTTTTCCTGTTCTACACCGCCGCCTTCGCGGTGGACATGCCCTATCGGAGGCAGCAGCTGTTCACGGGGCTTTCCGGGGCCTTCCTGTGCCTGGTGGATCTGTCCCGCACAGAGTATCCCTGGCTGTGTCTGGCTGGGGCGATCCTGTGCCTGACCGGGCTGTGTGTGCCGGAGGCTGGCCAAAAGATGGAGGAAGGAGGGAATGCTCATGATTCTGCCTGACACCATATGCCAGTGCATCACAGCCCTGGAACAGGCCGGATATGTGGCCTATGCGGTAGGCGGCTGTGTCCGGGACGATCTGCTGGGGCTGACACCTACAGACTATGACCTGTGCACCTCCGCCCTGCCCCAGGAAACGGAGGCTGTCTTCTGCCGCTGCCCTCTGGTGCTGGCAGGGGAAAAGCACGGCACCGTGGGTGTGGTTACGGACTGCGGGCTGGTGGAGATCACCACCTTCCGGAAGGAGGGAGGCTACCGGGACAGTCGTCACCCGGATTGGGTGAAATTTGTGCCCAGAGTGGAAAACGATCTGGGACGCCGGGACTACACCATCAACGCCATGGCCTTTTCGCCTGGCAGAGGGCTGATAGATCCCTTTGGAGGCAGGGAGGATCTGGAAAAGAAGTGCTTGCGGGCGGTTGGCGACCCGGTTCAGCGGTTCCAGGAGGATCCTCTGCGCATTTTACGGGGTGTCCGGTTTGCTGTCCGCTTTGGGCTGGATGTGGAGCCGGAGACGGAAAGGGCTATGGTCTCGGAGGCCCATCTCATGGACAGCCTGGCCCGGGAGCGGGTATTTGAGGAGCTTTGTAAGCTTCTGCCTTTGATAAACGCGGAGCAGCTGATAGGGTTCGCGCCCGTTCTGGCGGCAGTGATTCCGGAATTGAAGCCCATGATCGGTTTCAATCAGAGAAGCCCACACCATGCCTACGACCTGTTTACCCATACCGCCCATGTGGTGGAGGGCGTCCCTGCTGACCTGACGCTGCGGTGGGCCGCCCTGCTCCATGACGTGGGAAAAGTGCCCTGCTTTACCACGGATGAAACAGGACGGGGCCACTTCTACGGCCACGCCCAGGTGGGCGGGGATATGGCGGAGGAAATTCTCCGGCGGCTGAAGGCACCCAATGCCATCCGGGAAAAGGCCGTCACCCTGATCCGCAATCACATGGCTCCCAAAACCACCAAGAAGGCCATGAAGCGGCTGGTGAGCCGTCTGGGCTTTGAGGATGCGGAAGATCTGCTCCGTCTTCAGGAGGCGGACATGGGCAGCAAGGGCACCGGAGAAGCGGAGGCGGAGAATATCTTCCCGATGCTCTACGGCTTTCTGGAAGAGCTGCGCCAGGAGGACGCCTGCCTGACCGTGAAGGATCTGGCAGTGGATGGAAATGACCTTCAGGCTTTGGGATTGCAAGGAAAAGCCATCGGAGAGGCGTTACAGAAGCTTCTGGATCAGGTTCTGGACGAGAGACTTCCCAATGAACGGGAAGCGCTGCTGGACTTTCTGAAGCAATCACAGACCATTTAGGAGAATGCTATGAAAAAACGTTGGCTAGGGCTGCTGCTGGCCCTTTCCCTGCTGCTCAGCGGATGTGTGATTCAGATATCCGTTCCCCAGGAAGCGTCTTCCGGGGATGGGCTGACCATCCACTTTATTGATGTGGGTCAGGCGGATTGCGCCCTGCTGGAATGCGATGGGGAATATATGCTCATCGACGGCGGAAACCGGGACGATAGTCAGCTGGTGGTATCCTACCTGGAGCAGCAGGGTGTGGAGAAGCTGCGGGCTGTAGTCTGCACCCATGCCCATGAGGATCATGTAGGAGGACTGCCATCTGTGCTGGCTGTGTATCCTACAGAGGCGGTTTACGCGCCGACCAACACCTACGCCTCCAAGATATTTGACAGCTTCCTGTACTATACGGATCAGCAAAGGCTGGCTGTGACCATTCCCACGCCCGGGGACGAGCTGACCCTGGGGGAGGCGACGCTGACGGTTCTTGGCCCGGTGAAGTCCTACCCCGATCCCAACAATACCTCCATCGTTCTGAAGGTGGTCTACAGAAATACGGCATTCCTGTTCACCGGGGATATGGAGACCCAGGCGGAGACGGATATGCTGGACTACTGGGAGGGGAAGCTGGACTTTGGCTGTGACGTGCTGAAGGTGGGCCATCATGGTTCCAATACCTCCACAAGCTATCGGCTGCTCCATGAGGTCAGTCCTGCCCATGCGGTCATTTCCGTGGGAAAGGACAACGACTATGGTCATCCCCACAAGGAGCCCTTGTCCCGGCTGAAGCAGGCAGGGGTCGTGGTGCTGCGCACGGATCAGCTGGGCCATGTGATCGCTCAAAGCGATGGGGAGACCGTAAGCTTTATCTGGGAGAATCAGAGTGCCCAGCCGGAGGAAGTGACACCGGCGGACAGCCGTTTCATTGGAAACAAGAACTCCAAGAAATTCCACGCGCCTGGCTGTACCAACCTTCCCACGGAGAAAAACCAGGTGATTTTTGACAGCTACCAGGACGCCATTGACGCGGGCTTTAGCCCCTGCGGCAGCTGTATTGGGTAGGCTTTGGGGCAGCGCGGAAGAGACTGCGCTGCCCCGAATTTTTTTAAAATTGCCTCTTGACTCTTACGTTACGTCATGGTGTATGATGTGCTTGAAAGGAGGAGCGGCTATGAAAACAGTCACACAGGTGGCAGAGCTGACCGGGGTCAGCGCCCGGACATTGCGGCACTATGACGAGATCGGCCTGCTGAAGCCCACGGCCCTGACTGAGGGCGGCTATCGGCTGTACGATGAGGCAGCGCTGGAAAAGCTGTATCTGATTCTGATTTACCGGGAGCTGGGGTTTCCCCTGAAGGAAATCGGAGGGATCCTGACGGCCGGGGATTATGACCGGAACCGGATCCTGGAAAGGCAGATCAAGCTGTTGGAGCAAAAGAAAACCCATCTGCAGAATCTGATTCAGTTTGCAATGGGACTACACATGATTGGAGTGAACTACTTGAAATTCGAAAACTTTAAGATCGGGGAGCTGGACGACTACAGCGCCCAGGCGGAGACCCTGTATGGGAAGACAGAGGCTTACCGGGAGAGCCAGGAAAAGGCAAAGGGACGGACAAAGGAGCAGGAAAAGGATCTGGGCAAACAGACCATGGCGATGTTTGAAAGGCTGGGGCAGATGAAGAATCTGGCTCCGGACAGCAGCGAGGTTCAGGCCTGGGTGAAGGAGCTTCAGGGATTCTTTACGGAGAATTTTTACAACTGCACCAGGGAGATCCTGCTGGGACTGGGGGATCTGTACGCCGGAGGCGGGAGCATGACGGAGAACATTGACGCGGCGGGCGGCAAGGGTACCGGGGCGTTCGCCAGGGAGGCTATCCGGGTTTACTGCGGGAAGTGAATCGTGGGCATTCAGGGAAATAAAACCGGTGTGTTCAACACAAAATAAGCGGATTGGAAAAAATGTGTTTTTTCACATCGAAAAAAGCAGAAAAAATGTGTTAAAACTGGATTGAAAAACCGGAAAAAATGTGTTATGCTGATTGCGTCCAAAAAGAAAGGATGTGATTCCGTTGAAACGTAATGCATTACAAGATCTGGTGAACTGGAAATCCAGTGAGGAACGCAAGCCGATGGTTCTCAAAGGCGCACGACAGGTTGGCAAAACCTGGCTCATGAAGGAGTTCGGAAAACGGTATTACAAAAATTTTGTCTACTTTAACTTTGACGAAGAGGATGAGTTGAAGTCCATTTTTGAGACAAATAAAAACCCGCATCGTATTATTGAGCTTTTGTCAATGATTGCTGGTGAAAAGATATTGCCGGAGGAAACGCTGGTTATCTTTGATGAGATTCAGGAATGTCCCGAAGCGCTCAATACACTGAAATACTTCCGGGAGAAAGCCAACGAATATCACGTCATTGCGGCGGGCAGCCTGCTGGGTACGCTGCTGGCAAAGCCGAAATCCTATCCGGTGGGTATGGTCAATCTTCTGGACATCTATCCGCTCACCTTTGATGAATTCTTGGATGCCACCGACCCTGGGCTTTTCGCTTACTACGACAGTATTCAGAAGGAACAACAGCTTGAGGAGATTTTCCATAACCGCCTGCTGGAGGCCTATAACAATTATTTGATTATCGGTGGAATGCCAGAATGCGTGGCTTCCTGGGTCAAGTATAAGGATCCAGCGAAAATATCTCAGATACAGCGTGAATTGATTGCGGTATATGAAAATGACTTCTCCAAGCATAATGGAAAGGTGAACAGTGGCCGGATCCTTATGGTATTCCGCAGCATTGTGTCTCAGCTGGCCAAGCCCAACGAGAAGTTCATGTATGGAGCGGTTCGGGAAGGGGGGAGAGCTCGTGACTTTGAAGAGGCGATTGAATGGCTGGTCTCTGCCGGCATGCTCAACCGGGTCTACAATGTCGCTAAGATAGAGCATCCTTTGGCGGCCTTTGACAAGCTGGATCAGTTTAAGCTTTTTGTTTTTGATACCGGACTTCTCAAGCATATGGCTGGCATTGACAACAGCGCAATCCTTCTAAAGACGGAATATCAGTTCAAAGGGCCGCTGACCGAAAACTTTGTGCTGCAGCAGCTTCGAGGCCAATTTGAGGTGGAACCCCGATATTACGCTGACAGTAAAAGCGAGATCGATTTTATACTGCAATACGGTACGGAGATCATCCCGGTGGAAGCCAAAGGCGGAGAGGATAAATCCGCCCCTTCCTTTAAGAAATACATTTCTGACCATCATCCGGAACACGCAATCCGATTTTCCAAGCGTGGTTATCGAAAGGATGGAGCGATTACAAATCTGCCGTTATATCTGGCGCGAAAAACGAAACAACTGCTGTAAAACAAGCCCTTCACCGTTTGGTGAGGGGCTTTTTGCTGCGTTTGTGGGGAGGGTTGGATTTGTATACAACCCCAACATTTTTTCCATTTTTAAAACACAGCTTGAGAAGCGGTGAGACTCTGCCATGGGGGGGTACTTACCGCTTTTGACTTTTTTGTGATATGATCTGGCACACAAGGAGGGAGGCTTGTGATCGATTGGGAAAAAATGAAAACCGAATATGTGACGGAGGGGGTCAGTTATCGAAGTCTGGCGGAGAAATATGGCGTAAGCATCAGAAATGTGGAACGGAAGGGAAAGAACGAGGGCTGGGTGGCTCTGAGGAAGGCCTGGGAGGTTACCCCGGACAGGACAGAACCGGACAGAGCACGGCGGCTGCAAAGTGTGACGGATAAGCTCCTGGACAAGGTGGAGCAGGCCTTGGATGATCCGGAGCAGAAGGCCAGCGGAGAGCTTCGGAATCTGTCGGGTACCCTGAAAACCATTAAGGAAATTCAGATGATCCGGTCTTCTCTGGATGAAAAGGAGCAGCGGATCAAAATTGCCGCCATGGAAAAGCAGATGGAAAAGAGCACGGAGGACAATGGCGTCGTGGTGGAGCTGGAAGGGCCGCTGCGGGATTGGGCCAAGTAGGAGGGGATGGTATGAAAAAGCTGTGTATGCCGAGGCCCAACGAAAAGCAGGCCCAGGCTCTGGGAGATCAGCACCGATATGTGGGCTACGGTGGGGCCAGAGGCGGCGGCAAAAGCTGGTTCGTTCGGTGGAAGGCCACGCTGCTATGCCTGAGATACCCGGGAATCAAAATCCTCATTACCCGGAAAACCTACCGGGAGCTGCTGAACAATCACATTGTGCCGCTGTGCGGAATGCTGGCAGGAATTGCCAATTATAACAAGACGGAAAAATGCTTCACCTTTCCCAACGGCTCCATGATCTGGTTCGGGTACTGCGCCGGGGACGAGGATCTGGGGCAGTATCAGGGAGCGGAATATGACGTGTGGTTCGCCGATGAGGCGGGACAGTTCCGGGAGGAATGGCTGACCCAGATCGACGCCTGTGTGCGAGGGGTCAACGCCTTCCCCAAGCGAACGTACTTCACCCTGAACCCAGGTGGGCCGGGACACGGGTACTTCAAACGGCTCTTTATCGACCGGCAGTATACCCAGGACGAGCACCCGGAGGATTATTCCTTCATTCAGGCGTTGTGTACGGACAATGTGGCGCTGATGGAAAGCCAGCCGGAATACATGCGGTCGCTGCAAAAGCTGCCACCCAAGCTGCGGGAGGCCTGGCTGTACGGCAGGTGGGATGTGTACGAGGGGCAGTTCTTCGAGGACTTCTGCGACCGGCCGGAGCATTACGGGGATCGGCAGTGGAGCCATGTGATCGAGCCATTCGAGATCCCACAGGACTGGAAAATCTACCGCTCCTTTGACTGGGGATACAACAAGCCCTTTTCCTGCGGCTGGTGGGCGGTGGACTATGACGGGGTGGTATACCGGATCCTGGAGCTGTATGGCTGCACAGAGGTACCCAATGAGGGTGTCAAGTGGACGCCGCCTCAGGTATTCGCGGAGATTGCCCGGATCGAGCGGGAGCATCGGTGGCTCATGGGAAAAAGGATCATCGGCATTGCGGATCCCGCCATCTGGGACGCGGAGACAGGGGAGAGCATCGCGGACACGGCGGCAAAGGCTGGGGTGTTCTTCACCCCCGGGGATCACAAGCGGCTGCCCGGGTGGATGCAGGTGCATTATCGGCTTCAGTTTGACGAGCACGGATTCCCAAGGATGTATGTGTTCCGCAACTGCAAGGCCTTTATCCGTACCCTGCCTCTGCTTCAGTATGACGAGCACCGTCCGGAGGATCTGGATACGGACGGGGAGGATCATGTGGCGGATGAGGTTCGCTACTTCTGCATGGCAAGGCCTGTCAAGCCTGTGGCGGCGATTCCGGAGGACACCTTCGGGAAAGGCCCGGCGGCTATGTTCCTGGATGTAAAAAAGGAGGATGTGCAGACGGTGAAGCGGCCCAGGATGGAAATTCTGAAATGATTGGGGGAAAACAGGTGGAAGAGGAAAACAAGAAGATCATCGGCAGGGAGCAGCTGGCCCAGGCCAGGGTCACCCTGCAAAAGTACAAGGCGGGAAAGGCCTATCTGGAACAGAAGGTCATTGACGCGGAGCAGTGGTATAAGCTGCGGAACTGGGAGTGTATGCGCCGGGCAACCCGGGACGGGAGTCAGGTGGAGCCGGTTTCCGGGTGGTTGTTCAACGCCATCGCCAACAAGCACGCCGCTGCCATGGACAATTTTCCCAGTCCCAATATTTTGCCCAGGGAGGAAGGGGACAGGGAGGAGGCGCGGATGCTCAGCGCCATTGTTCCGGTGATCCTGGAGCAGAATGATTTTGAGAACACCTACGATCTGGAGGTGGACGACAAGCTGAAATGCGGCACCGGGATCTTTGGGGTGTTCTGGGACGGGGAGAAGCTCAACGGGCTGGGAGATATTTCCATCGAGCCGGTGGATGTGCTGAGCCTGTTCTGGGAGCCGGGAATCACGGACATCCAGCGCAGCCGGAACGTATTCCATGTGGCTCTGTGGGACAACGATCTTTTGGAGGAGGAATATCCGGCGCTGAAGGGGAAGCTGGGATCGGCCACCCAGGAGCTGAGCCGGTATCTCTATGACGATACCGTGGACACCTCGGAAAAGTCGGCGGTGATCGACTGGTATTACAAAAAGCGCCAGAATGGGAGAACGGTGCTCCACTACTGCAAGTTCGTAAACGATCAGCTGCTGTTCGCTACGGAGAATGAGGCGGCATATCGGGAGCGGGGCTGGTATGACCATGGGCTGTACCCCTTCATCTTTGACCCCCTGTACAAAATGAAGGGCACGCCCTGCGGGTTCGGTTTCGTGGATGTGGCGAAAAGCGCCCAGGAGTACATCGATCGGGGCAATCAGGCGATCCTGCAAAATATGCTGGCAAATGCCCGACCCCGGCACTTTATCCGCAACGACGGCAGCGTCAACGAGGAGGAGTACGCAGACATGACCAAGAACTTCGTCCATGTGGACGGGAATCTGGGTCAGGACAGCGTAATGCCCATTCAGGGGAAACCCTTAAGCAGCATTTACGTTCAGGTGGTGCGGGACAAGGTGGACGAGCTGAAGGAGACCACCGGAAACCGAGACATCTCCACCGGCGGCACGGTCTCCGGGGTGACGGCGGCTTCCGCCATTGCGGCCATGCAGGAGGCTGGCAGCAAGCTGGATCGGGACAACAGTAAGGCAAGCTATCGGGCCTTCCGGAAGGTGTGCCTGATGGTCATTGAGCTGATCCGTCAGTTTTATGACCTGCCCCGGTGCTTCCGGATTCTGGGAGAGAATGGAGCGGCGGAGTTCGTCAGCTACTCAAATCAGGGCATCCGGCTTCAGGATCAGGGAATGGAGCTGGGGGTGGAGCTGGGACATCGGCTGCCATTGTTTGATGTGACAGTTACGGCGGAAAAGCAAAGCCCCTATTCCCGGATGAGCCAGAATGAAATGGCCTTGCAGTTTTACAGCGCCGGGTTCTTTGACCCCCAGGCGGCTCAACAGGCCCTGGCGTGTCTGGACATGATGGAGTTTGACCGGAAGGAGTTCCTGATGGAGAAAATCGCCCAGAATGGGCAGCTGTATCAGCAGAGGCTGGCTCTAAGTCAGATGGGGGTGCTTCCTCCGACGCCGGAACCGGAGGCACCGGTACCCAGAGGCTCCAACCAAAGAGACGTCAGCGGCGGTGAGGCCGCGGTGACCAGACGGGCTCGGCAGCGGGTGGCCCAATCCGGGCAGCCCAGATAATGGGAGGCAGTATGAAAAAGGCAAATCAGATCCATTTTCTTTCCTTGCAGCTGTTTGCGGACGGTAGCGGGGAAGGTGGAGATACGGGCGTAACCGCGGAGGCCGCCGCTCCGCAGAAGCATACGGGCGTAAAATCGACTTCCCCCGGGCAGAATCCCGGTGGGGAGACGCCATCCGACGCCGGGATGGATGGGGAATTTGAACGACTGATCAAGGGGCAGTTCAAGCAGGCTTATGAGCGGAGAGTTTCGGACATTGTGCAGAAGCGGCTGAAGGGCATGCGGGAAGCCCAGCCAAGCCAGCCGGCCGTCACGACAGAGGGGCAGGAGGATCGGGAGATTTCCTCACAGGCCCTGGAGGAGCAGCGGCGGCAGGAACGGCTTGCGGCAGAGCAGGAGCGGCAGAGCCGCGCCCGGGAGATCTACGGGCAGTGGCTTCAGCAGGCGGAGGCGGCAAGGATGCTGTATCCGGGGCTGGACTTTCAGGCGGAGATCCGAAATCCGGCCTTCCGGCAGCTGTTGAGCGCCGGAGTGGATGTGGCCAGCGCCTATCTGGTGGGGCACAAGGATGAGATCATTCCCGCTGCCATGCACCGGGCGGCCAGAGCCGTGGAGCAGCGGCTCGCCGGAAAGCTCCGCACAGAGGGAATCCGGCCTCCCGAAAACGGAATGCGGCCCCAGGGAGCGTCGTTCGCCCGGAAGGATGTAACCAGTATGTCAAAAGCGGATCGGGACGCGATCTGCGCCCGTGTGGCCAGAGGAGAGAAAATCCGGTTTTAGGCCACAGAAAGGAAAGGATAATTATGGAAAAGCTTGATTTACAGATGTTTGCCAACGAGGTTCAGACCACCCTGCTCACCGGCGCGGCCGGAGAAAAGGGCAACCTCAGCGCGGAAATGAAGACCTTCTACGACCTGACCCTCATCGACGAGGCAGGCCCCAACCTGGTTCACGACCAGTTCGGCCAGAAGCGGCCCATCCCCAAGAACGGCGGCAAGACCATCGAATTCCGGAAGCTGACGCCTCTGAGCAAGGCCCTCACGCCCCTGACCGAGGGCGTGACCCCTGACGGCAAGTCCCTGGAGGTCAGCACCGTTACCGCCACTGTGAACCAGTACGGCGATTACATCACCATGTCCGATGTGCTGGATCTGACCGCCATTGACAACCTGGTGGTGGAATCCGTGAAGCTGCTGGGCCGTCAGGGCGGCGCGACATTGGATACCGTGGTGCGCAATGTGCTTCAGTCCGGCACCAATGTGACCTACTGCCCCAAGGTGTCTGTGACCAACGGCGTCAAGACGGAAACCGCGGTCACCAGCCGGGCAGATCTGGATACCACCTGTCAGTTGACTGTGGACATGGTGGATCAGGTGGTGGCGAAGCTCCGTTCCCAGAACGCCCCCACCATCAATGGCAAGTACATTGCCATCATCCACCCCTATGTTGCCTACGATCTCATGCGGGATCCCGAATGGGTGGATGCCTACAAGTACGCAAACCCCGAGAACCTGTACGCCGGGGAGATCGGCGAGATCGGCGGCGTGCGGTTCGTTCAGACCACTGAGGCCAAGATCTATAAGGGCACCGGCTGCCCCGATGGCCTTGCGGTATTCACCACCCTGTTCCTGGGCGACGGGGCTTACGGCTCCACCGAGATCACCGGCGGCGGTATGGAGACCATTGTCAAGCAGAAGGGCAGCGCGGGCACCGCGGATCCTCTGAACCAGCGTTCCAGCGTGGGCTGGAAGGCGATGAAGGCAGCGGAAATCCTGATCCCCCAGTATCTGGTGCGGGTGGAAAGCTGCTCCAAGCGGTTCTCCTCTGTGGCACAGGCAAACTGATTGGAAATCGAAAAGGAGAAAGCATATGGCTGAAAACGCAATCAAGACCGTGCGCATTCGGATCCCCCGGATGAGTCCCAGGCAGGAGGATGTGTTCGTCTCTGTCAACGACTATACCTGCATCATCAAACGGGGCGCTGAAGTGGAGGTACCGGAGTTCGTGGCGGAGGTGCTGCGGCATCAGGAGGAAATGATGGAGACCATCGCCCTGTTTGAAAGCCGGCAGTGAGTTCTTTGGGGTGCGGCATATCCGCACCCCGTTACAAAGGGGGATGGAATATGACCTTGATCGAGGCCATCAGCAAAATCGACAACCTGAAGCACAATACCTACACCCATGAGGACAAGGTGGGCTGGATCAGCGCCCTGGACGGCATGATATGGCAGGAAATTCTGAATACCCATGAGGGGGAAGCGGCTCCCTTCCAGGGCTACGACACGGACAGCGACGTGGAAACGGTGCTGCTGGTACCGGAACCCTACGATGAGGTCTACCTTCGCTGGCTGGAGGCTCAGATCGACTATGCCAACGGAGAGTATGGACGGTTCAACAACTCCATGGAGATGTTCCAGGCAGCTTATCAGAGCTACAGCAATTTCTATAACCGTACCCATATGCCCAAGGGCAGAGGAATCCGGTTCTTTTAGGGGGGGAAGGGAATGCGCTATCCAAAGCTGAAGGAGCTGCCCAGCGCCTGTCAGACCATCGATACCTTTGGCGGGTATAACCACAACCTGCGCATTGGCGTGGGAGAATTTTACGACATGGAGAACATGACCTCGGATTACTGTCCCATTTTGGCCCCCAGAGCCAGGCGGGGGATATATGCGACCGCGGAAAACTGCCAGGGAATCCTGGCCAAGGAAAAGCTGGGCTATGTGGACGGAACGGCCTTTGTCCTGGGGGAAGAGCGGGTGGAAATGGGACTGTCCACCCAGCCCTCGGACTGCCCCAAGCAGCTGGTTTCCATGGGCGCCTATGTGCTGATTTTCCCGGACAAGAAATATCTGAATACAGCGGATCTGTCGGATCGGGGCAGTATGGAGGCCAGCTGGACGGCTGCGGGGGATATCACCTTTACCCCCTGTCGGGAGGACGGAAGCGCACAGCAGGCCCAGTTCATCCAGACGGAGGCTCCGGAGAATCCGGAAAACAACGCGCTGTGGCTGGACACCTCCTCCACGCCCCATGTTCTGAAGCAGTGGTCGGCGGACAGCGGCATGTGGGTAAGCCTGGCGGCAACCTACATAAAGCTGGCGGCCACCGGGATCGGAAGCCAATTCGAAAAATACGACGGGGTACGGCTGGAGGGCCTGAAGGCGCTGGGTGGCCAGCTGGGAGAGCTGGAGGGCTCTGCCATTCTCTGGGACAGGGGAGAGGATTACCTGGTGGTGGCGGGAATCCTGGATCAGGCGATCACCGCAACGGTATCCCTGACTGTCAGCCGGAAGCTGCCGCTGATGGACTTTGTCATTGAATCCGGAAACCGGCTGTGGGGCTGTCGTTACGGAACGGACGAGAACGGGGAATTCGTCAACCGGCTTTATGCCAGCAAGCTGGGAGATTTTAAGAACTGGAGCTGCTTTATGGGCCTGAGCACCGATTCCTACTATGGCAATCTGGGCAGCGACGGGAAATTCACCGGGGCCATCACCCATATGGGCTATCCCCTGTTTTTCAAGGAAAACTGCCTGCACAAGGTCTATGGAGACTATCCCTCCCAGTTCCAGATTCAGGCTACGGTTTGCCGGGGTGTGCAGGAAGGGTGCCACCGCAGTCTTGCCATCGTCAACGAGATCCTCTACTACAAAGCCCGGCACGCGGTGTGCGGATACGATGGCTCCCTGCCAGTGGAGGTATCCGGCGCCTTGGGAGATAAACGGTATGGGGACGCGGTGGCAGGGGCCTTTGGCAACAAATACTACATCTCCATGAAGGATCTGGAGGAAGGGGCATATCGGCTGTTTGTGTTCGACACAGGGAAGAACCTGTGGCACAAGGAGGATGGCCTCAGGGCAGACGGGTTTGCGGCCTTTGGGGGAGAATGCTATTGTATGGAGCACGGCACCGGACGGATCCTGGGGCTGATGGGCACCGGGGAACAGGGGGAAAACGCCGTTCACTGGATGGTGCAGACCGGCGTCCTGGGGACGGATCAGCCGGACAGGAAATACATTTCCCGGTTGAATGTGCGCATGAGCATGGATGTGGGCGGTCGGGCACGGTTCTTCGTCCAATACGATTCCATGGGCGGCTGGGAGCATCTGGGAACCGTGAACGTGACCAGCCTCAAGAGCTTTTCCCTGCCCATCCGGCCTCGCCGCTGCGACCACCTGCGGCTTCGGATCGAGGGGGTTGGAGAGGCCAGAATCTACTCCATTACCAAGACCGTGGAGCAGGGCAGCGATGTGGATTAAAAGGAGGGGAGGCAATTGAGCTATGAGTTTCGGGCACCGAAGGTCAGCGGCATCAAGACGGAGGAACAGGTAGGCCAGATCCTCAGCTTCCTGCGTCAGCATATCCGGGAGCTGAACTGGGTGATGGGCCACCTGGACGGAACAAAAGAGGATGGCCTGAGCGAGGGACAGAAGACGGCTGTTCTGGAGGCTGTAGGCCAGTCAGGCCAGGTGTTCGGGAAGCTGGTTCAGGCTTTGGGGAAAAAGCAGGAAAGGGAGAACTTCCTGGGGGGAAGAAAGAAGCTCTGGACAGGCAGCGCCTTGTCCGCGGGAAGCTCCGTCGCGGTGGACAGCGGGGCTGTGGAGCGCTATACGCTGTTCCTTGCCATTGTGGGAGGTGTCCCTGTGGTCTGCGGCCGGGAGGGCAGCACCATCGCGGGAGAAGGGGTGCGTCTGACAAACAGCGGCGGCAAAATTTCTGTGGTCACGGCAAGCGGCGGTATGACCGGGCTGTATGGGATTATTTAAGGAAGGAGCGGACATGGAAGAAAAGAAGGAAGTGCCGGAGAGCGCTTTGGAGACAAAGCAGAATGGGGGCTACAGCTCCCAGTGGCAAAGTCAGCTGGAGGACATCGTTGGAAAGATTCTGAACCAGAAGGACTTTTCCTACGACCTGAACGGGGACGCCCTGTACCGGCAGTATAAGGACAGGTACATTCAGAACGGCCGGATGGCGATGATGGACACGCTGGGTCAGGCGGCCACCCTCACCGGCGGCTATGGCAGCTCCTATGCCCAGAGTGCGGGACAGCAGGCCTATCAGGGGTATTTACAGGGGCTGAACGACAAAATTCCGGAGCTTTACCAGCTGGCCCTGGAACGGTATGACCGGGAGGTGAACGGCCTCTATCAGCGCTATACCATGCTGGGTGAGCGGGAAGGCACGGACTATGACCGGTACCAGCAGGGTCTTGACAGAGAGCAGCAGGCCTGGGAGAATGCCTTCCGGCTGTATCAGCAGGGTGTGCAGACCCAGGAGATCATGGACATTCTGGGGATCCCCCTGGTGGCGGAGGCCTCCGGCGGCGGAGAGGAGGAGGCCGCTCCGGGGCGGAAGAAAACCGGGAAAAAGACGAAAACGGTGGAGGAAATCTACCGGGAGAAAAAGGAGGGCGGTGCGTCTGCCAGGGAGCTGGACAGATATCTGCGCACAGCCATTGCGGACAAGAAAATCAGCAAGGGCAGCGCCACAGAGCTGCGCAACACCCGATGGTAAGCAGGCGGGAAGAGATGAAATTTCCCCTGTCCGGCCCTGAAACAGATCGGGGACGGACAGGGACGCAGGGGGGAGAATATGAACTTTTCAAACTATCGTCTGAGCCTGGACATTCATGAGACGGAGTCGGGGCTGTCACTGCGGGCGAAGAAGGGAGACACCATCCGGAAGCTCTATGTGACGCTGATGGACGGCGGCGCGCCGTATCGGATCACCCCGGACTGTACCGCTGCCTTTACCGCCCGGAAGCCGGACAACACCATCGTTTTTAATGAGGCGGCCATTG
>CAYMWT010000018.1:0-17368 GCA_964394055.1 uncultured Oscillospiraceae bacterium | reverse complement strand
CGCATCCTTGGTAAGGATGAGGTCGCCAGTTCAAATCTGGCTAGCAGCTCCAAAACCTCTGAAATCTTCGGATTTCAGAGGTTTTCTTTTGTTATTGAAGAAAATCACACCGAAAAGTTCAAAATCATCAATTCTGAGAAAATATCAAGACCGCATCCCTTTCTGCCATTTTTTAAGGAAGGGATGCGGTCTGATTATGGGCAGAAAAATCACAATGAATGGACACACTGGACAGTCGGTGAAGGAGGTGTATCAGGACTTTATTTTATCCAAAACTGCGGAGGGTGTTTCGAATATTACAATCCGCAACTACCATCAACATCTACATAACATCTCCAAATACCTCGATATTGAAAAGAGTATGAGTTCTCTTTCCAAAAGGGATTTGTACAGCTTATGCTATCCAATAAATGCTTGCGAATGGCTGGCCTCTCTGCTATAATATAACAAAATGTGAAGTAAGTTTTTTGCTTTTCGGAGGCAGTATGGAGAAGAAAGTGACGATCCGCGAGGTCGCAAAAGAAGCGGGAGTAGCCATATCTACGGTTTCAAACGCGCTCAATGGCTCTGACCTGGTTAAGGAAGCAACAAGAGAGAGGGTATGCGCTGCCGCGGACCGGTTGGGCTATATCCCCAATATGAATGGCCGCATATTAAAGGGTGGGAGAAGCAAACAGCTCTGCTTTCTGACATCCAGCGTGAAAGGTGAGTACTTTATTAAACTAATCGAGTCCATAAACAATGCGTGTGTTCGTTTCGGATATGGGCTGCACATTTATATTACCTGGGATAAGTCCGTTGTGATGAAGCAGCTTTTGGGCAGACAGTTTGACGGCTTCTTTATTTTTGAAGGAGAACGGGTGCAGGAGCCGGAGCTTGAGATCATCAATAAAGAACAAATTCCCGTGGTGCTGGTTGATCGTAAGTATAGCAGTCGTTGTATTGGAAGCGTTGTATTTGATTCCTGCAGGGCTGGAATGGAGCTGACAGAATATCTGGTGGGATTGGGACATAAGCGGTTTTGCTTTGTCGATTCCTCCTTTGATACCTATGATGCTGTGGAAAGAAAACGTGGCTTCTTTCAGGCATTGAATGCCGCAGGTATTCCAAGGGACAGTGCATCCGTTATTCAAGGCCACTTCGATGAGAATATTACGTTTTCCGCAGTCCTCGCGTTGCTTTCCCAATGTAAACTGTCCCATGTGCTTCCTCCAACTGCCTATGTGTGCGGAAACGACAAAAGCGCGATTGGCGCGATCAAGGCTTTGAAGGAAGCGGGTGCTTCCGTTCCGGAGGAGATCAGTGTTGCCGGGTTTGATGATATCGAGCTTGCCCAGTATTTTCACCCATCCCTGACAACGGTACGCAACCCAATTGAACAGCAGGGGAAGGCTGCGGTTGATATGATGATAGAAATGCTGGAAAATGAACAACCTGGGAGTGTTGTGGAATTACAGGGCGCTATTGTTGCCAGAAATTCCACCTCCATATACAGGAAATGAGAATGAAATGCATCCCTTTCTGCCGGGGAATAAAAACGTATCTATAGAATATTGTTTCATTATTGTATGGAATGCTGAAAACAATTTCTTTTCAGGGCGGATTATTGACATTTTACCAAGCTGGTGATAAGATACCTACAGCCGGAAATAAAAACGTTTTTATTTCTGGCTGACCCATAGAGGAGTCAGCGGATGAATCATGGGGAGAACTGCGGACAGCTTTGACTGATCGTGGGTTCAGATGGAAAAACCGAATAGAAAAACGTTTGGAACAAAGGAGCGCATCATGAATAACAATACGCTGGATATGGAAAAGTACACCGCCCTTGCCAGACAGGCGGCGGCAGAGGGCTGCGTCCTTCTGGAAAATGAAAATCATGCCCTTCCGATCCCCAAAGGCGCCCATGTGGCTGTGTTTGGAAGGAGCGCCTTCCACTACTACAAAAGCGGCGAGGGGTCTGGAGGCCTTGTAAACACAAGCTATGAGGTGAGTATCCTCGATGCTCTTCGGGCATGCCCGGATTTTACCGTAGATCGGGAGTTGCTTGGCGTATATGAGGATTGGATCCGGGAAAATCCCTATCAGGAGGGGGAGGGCTGGGGGGAAACGCCCTGGTCCCAGGAAGAAATGCCTGTAACGGACACCATGCTCCGGGCCGCGGAACGGGCGGATGTTTCTCTGGTTATCCTGGGCCGCACAGCGGGAGAGGATCAGGATAACCGGAATGAAGCGGGAAGCTATCTCCTGACAGCCCGGGAAGAGCAGCTTCTCGAAGCGGTTTGTTCCGCATCAAAGCGGACGGTGGTTATTCTGAACGTGGGCAACATCATTGACATGAGCTGGGTGGAGAAATACCATCCTCAGGCGGTGCTGTATGTCTGGCAAGGCGGTCAGGAGGGCGGAAACGGTGTTCTGGATGTGCTGACAGGGACGGTCAATCCCTGCGGAAAGCTGACAGATACCATTGCCAAGACCATGGAGGATTATCCGGCCGCGTCCAACTTTGGAGATCCGGACAGAAACGATTATCAGGAAGATGTATATGTGGGATACCGGTATTTTGAAACCTTTGCAAGGGATCGTGTGATGTATCCCTTTGGATATGGTCTCTCCTATACGTCTTTCACAGTCACAGCAGAGCTGACCGAAGTACAAGCCAGTGCGATCCAACTACATATCTCGGTTGTGAATACGGGAGATTGCCCGGGCAAGGAGGTTGTGCAGATCTATTGCGGCGCACCCCAGGGAGTCTTGGGCAAGCCGGTACGCCAACTGGTTGGGTTCCGAAAAACGAAATTGCTCCAGCCGGGAGAAAGGGAGCACTTTGACGTCCCGGTTTTCAAGTATGCCTTCGCCTCCTATGATGACAGCGGGGCAACTGGGTATAAAAACTGCTATGTCCTTGAGGAGGGAGATTACCGGTTCTATGTGGGCACGGATGTGAGAAGCGCATCCCTGACAGGCAGTTATTTCCAGAGCTTTGCGGTTGTGGAGCAATTGCAGGAAGCGTGCGCACCCCAGAAACCCTTCCGGCGCATGAAGCCAGGTGAGACGCTTCCTGACGGAACGTACGGCCTGCGCTATGAGCAGGTTCCCTTGGGCACTGCAATGGAAATGGGATCGGGGAACCATTTACCGGAAATCCCGTATACCGGCGACCGGGGCTATCAACTGGTGGATGTGCTGGATGGAAGGGTTTCTCTGGAAGCGTTCCTGGGCCAGCTGAGCGATGAAGATCTGATCTGCATTTCCCGTGGAGAGGGAATGTGCAGTCCTCTTGTTACACCTGGAACAGCGGCTGCCTTTGGCGGTGTCACGGAGCACCTGCGCAGCCTGGGTATTCCCGCCGCCTGCTGTTCGGATGGCCCCTCCGGAATCCGTATGGACTGCGGAATGCAGGCGTTTTCACTGCCGAACGGCACGGCATTGGGGTGTACCTTTAACGAGTCGTTGGTAGAGGCACTGTTTGACCAGGTTGGAAGGGAGCTTTTTACAAAAAGAATCGATACCCTGCTGGGGCCTGGTATGAATATTCACCGTCACCCGTTGAACGGACGGAATTTTGAATACCTGTCCGAGGATCCCCTTCTGACAGGGAAAATCGCGGCGGCACAAATCCGGGGAATGAGAACCAGCGGCGTGACCGGAACCATAAAGCACTTTGCGGGAAATAACCAGGAGTATGGCCGCAGAAGTGTAGACTCCGTCATCTCTCAGCGGGCGCTGCGGGAAATCTACCTGAAGGGCTTTGAAATCGCGGTAAAGGAAGGCCCGGCGACCTCCGTTATGACCACCTACGGCGCGGTAAACGGTCTGTGGACAGCCGGAAGCCGGGATCTGTGTACCCGAATCCTCCGGGAGGAATGGGGCTTTGATGGAATCGTGATGTCTGACTGGTGGGCGGAAGCGAATTACCCGGGAAGCGTCTCGGACCGCAGAGCAAAAGCGCCCATGGTGGCTGCACAGAATGACCTGTATATGTGCGTGCGGAATTCTCTGGAAAACCCGGAGCACGACGATTTACAGGAACAGCTTGCCGCGGGATACATTACACGGGGGGAACTGCAAAGAAATGCCGGAAATATCCTCCGATTTTTGCTGAAGACGCCTGCTTTGCTGCGGCTTGCGGGACGGATAGCCAGGGAGGAAGCGCATCCCTTTACCTTATCTTTGCTACAGCAGCCTGGAGCACCTGTGAAGGTGTACAGGGCAGAGGCTGGGCAGACCGTGACAGTGGAGGGACGGGAGCTTCACCCGAAACGTGGGCGGATGGATGCGTTTGAACTGGTCGTGGGCAGCTCGGGGAGCTATGTTGTGACGATCACTGCAAAGTCAGATCTGGGAGTTCTGTCACAGCTTCCTGTTTCCCTTTATTGCGACAATGAGCTGAGAGCAATGACGCTTTTCCAGGGAACGGAAGGCGGGGTTATGGAGCGCAGTGTGCCCGTAGGACGGCTGGAAGAAGCCAGTCACAGGATCGGTCTGTTCTATGGCGCCAGCGGACTTGAGATACAATCACTTGCCATTGACAGGGAGTAAGCAGTCAAGCGGTTTTTCTGTTCCCGGAGGGATACCACCGAAATCCGTCTGGAGGAATTTGGCAAACAAGGAAAAATCGGGGAAGGATCAAAATGCAGACTTATCATATATTGGCAATCGGAAACAGCTTCTCAGAGGACGCAACCCATTTCCTGCACCAAATTGCTATGGAGGCGGGAATATCAGCAGAGGTTGTTAACCTTTATGTGGGCGGCTGTTCTCTGGAGCAGCACTGGCACAATCTGGAGTGCGGGGACAAGACTTATATGTACCAGGTGAATGGGGAGCATACAGAACGCTATGTTGGGATCGATGAGATCCTGAAAGAAGAACCCTGGGACTTCATAGTCACCCAGCAGGCCAGCCACGACAGTGGCTGGATGGACACCTATGAGCCGTTCCTGGGATGGATCATCCAGCATTTGCGCAGCCGTGTTCCGACGGCAAGGCTGCTTTTGCAGGAAACCTGGGCCTATGAAGCCGACAGTACCCATGACCGATTTGTAAGATATGAGAGGCGTCAGGACATCATGTACCATAGGTTAAAGGAGTGCTACACAAAAAAGGCGGTTCAATATGGACTGACGCTGATCCCCTGCGGAGATGTGATCCAAACGCTTCGACAAAGGCCAGCGTTTGATAGAAAGCAGGGAGGAATCTCTCTGTGTCGGGATGGGTTTCATATGAGCTATGACTATGGCAGATACGCGGTGGCCTGCACATGGCTGGCATCGCTGTTTGGCAGGGATGCGATTCACGCACTGGAGGGAAAACAGCCGGCGAAATGGTGCGGTGCGGAGCTGGAACAAGGACAGGAAGGCTTGCTCTCGGAGATCCATAGAGCAGTTCTGTCGATTTAAGGATGACGCACCGGCTGCCCTTTGAGACAAGCATGAAGAACAGTTACGCCTGAAGAAAACCGCAGCAGGGCTTACCATGGATACCAAGTCAGTAGTATATATAAGGGAGCGGACGAGGCAATGAAAAAGAAGATGGATCGAAAAAACAATATATATGTATCTTATTTGGTTTCCTACCTGGCTATGGGCATTATCCTGCTGCTTCTGTCGCTGGCAGGCTATTTCATCTGTCAGCAAACGATTTTAGAAAAGATCCAGTTTTCCCAGGATACCATATTATGGAATATTCAAAGCGGCTTCGATAAGAATTTGGAAAATGTGGTTAAGGCAGCGCATATCCTTGCGGGAAGCAGCAGGATAAACAGTCTGAGCGACGTGCGGAAAATTTCGCCTCAGGATCACCTGGAACTTCAGAGCGCGCGGGACGAGCTGCTCCTTCAGAATGAAAACACGGAGGTCTGCAATGGAATTTCGGTATTCTTTCCGAGAAGTGATCTGATTTTGACAGACGAACAGGTGTATCCCAAGGAGATAAAGCATCTCTTTTATGAGAAAAACGGATATCAGGAGGATGATCTGAAAAAGGCGTTGGAAATGCGCGGGCTGCATGGGTATGTTGTGGGAGAAAATACCAAGGGAGAAAAGCTGCTGCATATCGTTGAAAACGTATACAGCTTCAACTTCAAGGAGAAAAAGGCAGTTATCATCCTGACAATTTCATGGAACAAGATGCAGCAGACGGCAAAGCTGTATGGTCAGGAAAATGTATATTGGATGAACGGTGAGAATATACGGCTGGATGTCAACCGGACATCGGACTGGGATGCCAATATTCCCTACAGCGACTTTTCAAAAGAGGGAGAACTGATTTATACGGGAAAAGGAGCTGACCAAATCATCAGCTCCTACAGACAATCGGGATATTACGACTGGAAATACTGTGTCAGCATGCGGGAGAAGGACTACTTTGCGGAGCTGCACAAAATGCGTCTGGTCATTGGAATTCAGATCTCTCTTTTCCTTGCCATTGCGGTCTTCCTGGCAGTATTTTACAGCAATCAGAAATACCGGCCCCTGGCTGGAATATTGTCCGCGGTAAGAAATAACCAACGGACAGACAGAAAAATCCAGAACCTGGATGAAGTGGAGCAGTATCTGGAAAAGATATTCGAGGAAAATTCCAAGCTGGTCACCACATGGAATGTGGCCCAGGAAAATAAAATGGGCGAGATCATATCCGGGTACATTAAGGGCTGGAACAACGACAAGCAAATGGTGGAAGAAACCCTGGAGCAAAAAGAGATCCGTTTGTCCAGGGGGTATCTGGTATTTCTCATTACCTTCCGGGATATCAGTGCGTGCAAGCTGTTCAGCGGCAGCGAAAAGGAAATAAGGCACAGTGATTGGAAGCTGCTGGAATTTGCCTTCCGAAACATATTCAACGAGATGATCCTCAGCAGCCATAAGGGACTCCTGCTTCGTATGGACAATGATTACCTGTGCATCGCATCTGTGGGAGAAGGGGAGGTTGACGGCGTATGCCATGATATGAAGGGGTGCAGCGACGTTTTTCGGGATTATTTGAACCTGAATCTTTTCGTGGGCATCAGCGGCTTCCACAGCGGCATTGAGGAGCTGCCAAAGGCGTATAACGAATCTGTCCAGGTACTGGCATATCAGACGTTCTGGGGGAACAGCGCCGAGGGAATCGGGCTATATGATAACGAGAGCGCCAATGCCGAGGCCTGGGTGGAGGAAAGTCTGATGATCGAAGACCGCAGACTTTTGTACAACCTGATGAGCACAAGGCAATTTGACAAGGCGGCGGTTCTACTGGATGAAATGATGGACAAGATGCTCATTAAGGACATCCGCTATACGGAACTGAATCAGAGCCGAATGGCAAGTCTGCTGGACGTGTTCAGCTTATCCCTGCGAAAACTATTTGGAAATAAGGACGAGGCGTTTTTAAACGAGCTGCAGCCCCTGGAACGACTGATGCGTGAAAAATCCGTAAATTCTGCCCGAAGGGCAATGCGGGAGATTTTCCAGGAAATCGTCGACTATGTAACAGAAAAGGCCAATGAGGAGAAGCCCGCCTGGCTCCAGAAAACGGTTATGGAAATTGAGGAAAACTACGATAACCCCAACCTGAGCCTGTCCTATCTTTCTGAGAAGCAGAACATGAACCTTGCGTACATGGGACGGACCTTTAAGCAGTATATGGGATACTCTGTACCGGATTACATTCACATGGTGCGGATCCGGGAGGCCAAGCGGCTGTTACAGGAAGGGGTAAGTGTGAAAAATGTGGCGGAGCAGGTGGGCTATCTGGATTCCAAGGCGCTGATCCGAATTTTCAAGAAGCAGGAGGGCATTACCCCGGGACAGTTTAAGGCAGATATGGAAGAAGATGTATGATTTTGAAAATCCCTGTAGAAAATGGGAACGCGGAAACGCCCGATAAGTAAAGAAAATGGAATGGACATACAGTTTTGTCCATTCCATTTTCTTTTTTTGTCTGCTACTATGAAGCCGCAAAGGAGAAAATACTCCAAAACGCCAAAGGAGGAGAGGCTATGAAACGAATCGGGAACAATAAACTTTTGAAAGATTTGAAACGGAACTACGCGCTCTACATAATGGTTTTCCCGGTAGTGGTGTATTACCTTGTCTTTCATTATCTTCCAATGGGAGGCCTGGTGATGGCGTTCCAGAACTTTAAGCCAAAGCTGGGGATCTTTGGGAGTCCCTTTGTGGGGCTACAGAACTTCCGGGATTTCTTTTCATCGGTTTACTTTAAGAGAACAGTGACCAATACTCTGGCAATCAGTCTGCTGGAGCTGGCAATCTCCTTCCCGGCTACCATCCTGTTCGCGCTTTTGTTAAATGAAATCAAAAGCAAGCGCTTTAAAAAGGCTGTGCAGACGGTCAGCTATATGCCCCACTTTATCTCAATGGTGGTGGTGGCGGGCCTTATCATGGATTTCTGCAATTCCAGAGGCGTAATCGCCTCTATTGTGGCGATGTTCAATGGCGGAAAGACCCAGAACCTGCTGGGTAGCCCGGAATATTGGCGGCCAGTGTACATTATTTCCGGCTTGTGGAAGGAGCTGGGCTTTGGCAGCATTATTTATCTCGCGGCACTTTCCGGTGTGGATCAGCAATTATACGAGGCCGCGGAGATCGATGGGGCCAGCCGGTTCAAGCAGACCATCCATGTGACCCTTCCGGGCATCGCGCCGACGATCATTATTATGCTGATTTTGAAGATCGGACAGATCATGTCAGTGGGCTATGAAAAGACCATTCTGCTGTATAATCCCCAGGTGTATGAAACAGCGGATATTATTTCCTCCTATGTATACAGAAAGGGTCTGCTGGAATTCAACTATGGTTACAGCACCGCCGTGGGAATGTTTAATTCTGTGGTGAATTTCATTTTGCTGGTTTCCGCGAACTATTGGAGCAAGAAATTCACGGAAACAAGCCTGTTTTAAGGAGGGGAGCCGGAATGAAAAAAAGCAATGGGCTGAAAGTCTTTACCGTATTGAATTACCTGCTTTTTGTGGCCGTGATCCTGATCTGCCTGCTGCCTGTGATCCATGTGATTTTCGCTTCCGTCAGTGACCCGGCCTGGGTCATCTCCCAAAAGGGGCTGATTTGGCGGATCAAAGGCTTTACCCTGAACGGCTACAAGCTGGTGTTTCAGAACCGCACCCTGCTGATCAGCTATCTCAATACGTTCTTTTATGTGTTCACTTCCACCTTCATCGGCACATTTGTTACCGTGATGGCGGCATATGCCTTGAGCAGGAAGGAATTCCTTCTTGGCAATACCATCATGTTCTTCATTACGTTTACCATGCTGTTCTCCGGCGGCATCATTCCGTTATATCTGGTGGTTACCCAGGTGCTGGGCTGGCATGACAGCCGCTTGGCGATCATTTTCCCCACCTGCGTCAGCGCGTTTAACCTGATCATTGTGAGAACCGCAATCAAGAGCATCCCCCAAAGCCTGGAGGAGGCGGCAAGAATAGATGGGGCAGGGTCTTTCACCGTCCTGTTTAAAATCGTAATGCCTCTGATCAAGCCTACTCTGGCAACAATCATTCTGTACTATGCAGTCGGCCATTGGAACTCCTGGTTCCATGCCTCGATCTTCCTTACTACAAGAGACAAATTCCCGCTGCAGCTTGTCCTGAAGGAAATCCTGGTCTCCGGAGATATGTCCAGCAATGCAACGATCAGTTCCACGGATTTTGCCGGAGACACCCTCCTCTACAAGCAGATCATCAAGTACTGCACCATCGTGCTGTCCTCGGCGCCGGTCTTTATTTTCTATCCATTTATTCAGAAGTATTTTGAGTCTGGCGTTATGATCGGCGCAATCAAGGAATAGAGAGCCGCGTGACTTATGGAAATGGAATCAGACACAGTGAGCTTCCGTGTCTTTAACCGTAATTTGCTTGCAGGAGGGAATGAGATATGTAGCAATAGAAAAATTCAGGTGTATGGCGTATAATTAAAAAAAGAATTAAGGATGGAGGATTTATCAATGAAAAAATTACTGACATTACTGTTGGCCGTGGTGATGCTCCTGGGGACATTTACCGGCTGCGGGAACGCGGCGGAAGAAAAAACCGAGCCTTCTCAGGCTGTGGCGGCAGAGCCGTCTGAGCAGAATAACCAGGAGGCGTCCGACGGCACGATCAAGCTTCCTTTAACGGACGAGCCGATTACCCTGACGGTGTTTGCCGGAATGGACAGCAACCTGACTGGCATTATCAACGATTACAACGAAAATGGGTTCTTTAAGGAGCTGGAAAAGAGAACCGGCGTTCATCTGGAATTTATTATCCCTGCCGCAGGCACGGAAAAGGAGCAGTACAATTTGATGATCGCCTCCGGAGAAATGGCGGATATCATCACCCATAACGGCTACAATTATCCCGAGGGCCTGGACGCGGCTGTGGATGACGGATATTATCTGGATCTGACGCCCTATCTGGATACCTGCCTGCCGGATTATAACCGGGTGCGTACCAGTGATCCCCTGATGGAAAAGAGCACGGTTACAGATAAGGGCCGTGTGGTTGGCCTGCACATTCTGTACACCGAGAAGCAGGGCCCCTGGATGGGTATGCAGATCAGAAAGGACTGGCTGGACGAGCTTGGCCTGGAGGTTCCCACGACCTATGATGAGCTGGAAGAGGTTCTCAAGCAGTTCAAGGAGAAGAAGGGTGCGTATGCGCCTCTGTCCATTGGCTCCAAGGGAACCATGGAGACCTCCCATGCGCTGAGCGCGGGATATGGCGTTATGGAAACCTTCCAGCAGGTGGATGGGGTTGTACAGTATGGTCCCATAGAGGAAGGCTGGAAGGAATATCTGACCATGCTGAACAGGTGGTATCAGGAGGGACTGATCGATCCCGACTTTATGACCAATGGCGGCTGGCAGGTTGATACCGCAATGGTGCTCAATGGAGACACCGGCGTATGGAATGCTATGTACACCATGATTTCTCAGTACGAAGCCAACGGAGATATTGAGGTCGTCCCCATGACCTCTCCTGTAAAAGAGAAGGGCGACGCTCTGCATATCCGCCGGGAGGATGGTTTTGTGGGCAACGCCGTTACCATTTCCGCGGACTGCAAGTATCCGGAAATCGCTATGAAGCTGTGGAACTATCTGTATTCCGAAGAGGGCGCGCTGCTTGCAAACTATGGTGTTGAGGGAGATACCTTCAATTTCGTGGATGGCAGCCCTATGGTATCTGACAAGATCACTGCCAATGACACCTACAGCATGTCTCAGGCGCAGGCCCTTTATCTCATGCCGCCTTCCAGATTCGGCGGCCTGTACGCATGGACCAGAGAGCTGGCGAGCGTACCCGAAAAGGATATTAAGGCCTTTGATATCTGGGGTGTTGCCGACGACAGCTATATCGTTCCCGCGAGAATTTCCTATACAAGTGAGGAGTCAGCAGAGCGTGCCAAGATCGTGGCAGAAGTCACCACTTATATGGAAGAAAATTCCGTAAAGTTCATTACCGGCGTTCTGGACATCGACACGGAATGGGATAACTATGTGCAGGAACTAAAGAACATGGGTGTCGAGCGTGCCATTGAGATCACCCAGGCCGCGTTGGAGAGATTCAATGCCCGTTAATTCCCGGGTGTAAGAGGTTTGACAAAGTGGAATGGTTCCGGATGGGGCCATTCCACTTTGCCGCAGAACGGAGGAGAAACTATGAAAGCATTGATTTTAGAGGATATGATATGGCCTGAGGTGGAAAAGGCTCTTCCAGGTATTAAAATCGCAGTTGTACCGGTGGGTTCCTGTGAGCAGCATGGTCCAAACAGCACATTTGTGACCGATACAGCCAGAGCATACGCCTTTTCCAAAATGCTGGGAGAGAGGATCGGGGAGGAACTGCTTATCTGTCCCCCTGTTACCTATGGTATATCGACACATCACATGTCTTTTCCCGGCACCATAACCCTGACCTGTGAAACGTATATAAAGGTTCTGGTGGACATTGGAGTCTCCATTCATGCCCATGGGATCCCCAAAATCGTATTCGTCAATGGTCATGGCGGAAATGCAAGCTCCCTGGGTGCTGCAATTACGGATCTTAAATACAGGTATGGAATCGACGCCTACTATACCTCCATGGGCTTTGCGCTTTTTGAAGAGGGAATCACGCCGGAGATGGGCTGGAGCGAAAAAAGAGGCCATGCCAGTGAGAGCGAAACCTCGCAGGCGATGGCGCTATGTCCGGAGGTGGTAAGAGAAACAAGGGTGAAGGGCGAGGTCGTGGAGGACTTTGTGATTCGCGGAAAAAATGCGCCCTTCCGTTATGGCGGGTGCGCATGGGATTGGAAAAAGGATGCCTCCCGCAACGGCGCGCTGGGCGATGCCAGATTGGCAAACCTGGAAGATGGTCAGCGGCTCAACGAGATTGCCCTGCGTAAGGTGGAGAAAATGCTAAAGTACATTATTGAAAAAAGAATGTAGAGGACCATCCATGAGTTTATTCAGAACACGCACTGAGCAAGGTGCATTGGAAGGCATAGACATGGGTGACTATGCTGTCTATAAGGGGATCCCATATGCAAAGCCTCCGGTAGGAGAGCTCCGTTTCTGTATGCCCCAAAGGGTTGAAAACTGGATCGGTGTTCGGATGGCAAAAGATAATCCACCCATTGCCTGGCAAAATAGGCCGGAAGCCGGGAGCTTTTATGAGAAAGAATTCTACCATGAGGATCCCAGTTTGCTATCTATGAGCGAGGACTGTTTGTATTTAAATATCTGGACACCGGCAAAGCAGGCGGAGGATCGGCTGCCGGTGATGATCTGGATCCACGGTGGCGCGTTTAACCATGGATTTGGACATGAACGGGAGTTCGATGGCAGGGCGTATTGTGAAAGAGGCGTCATTCTTGTGACAGTTCAGTACCGGCTGGGGATATTTGGTTTTTTATCCCATCCGTGGCTGGAGGAGGGAGGGAACCTTGCCCTTCGGGATCAATCTGCGGCGATCTCCTGGGTCTATGAAAATATCCGGTATTTTGGCGGCGACAATCGGAGAATCACCATAGCGGGGCAATCAGCGGGAGGCATCTGTGTCCAGGCGCAGCTATGCAATCAGACCATGAAGGGGAAAATTCATGGCGCGATCATGCAAAGCGGTGGAGGCTATGGACAGCTGACAAGACGAATGGAAAGCAAGTCCGCAGCCATGGAAAGGGGAAAGTCATTCCTGCGCCAGTGCGGAATAACTTCCCGTGAAATGCTGATGAAGCTGGATGCAAAGACGATGCTGGACTATGCGAATGAATACCAATATACTTGCCGCATTGTGTGTGATAGCGAAATCATTCCCAACCGGGGAGAAGCGGTATTGTATGATCAGTGGGATTTTCATATACCCTGTTTGCTTGGGTCAAACAAAAATGACATTCGCGTCACCCAGGAAATGCTGGAAAAGCATATTCCCTCGGATTTGTACGTGGGAAACTGCGACTTCGCGGAAAAATATGGAGGAGGAAATCAAAGCTTTCTTTACTATTTTGACAGGGAGCTTCCAGGCGACCATGCAGGCGCTTTCCACTCCGCAGAGCTATGGTATATGTTTGGCACACTTGATAGAGGCTGGAGACCATTTGAACAGGCAGATGAACGACTGTCTGAGGAAATGCTGGAGTGCTGGAGCTGCTTTGTGAAGCTGGGGAGACCCTGCAAGGAATTGTCTGAATGGCCTCAGTATGAAAGAAATGAAAAGTTTATTCGCCGCTTTTCTGTGGAGAAATGATTCAGAAGATGGGGCGGAAATGAAATAAGGAGGAGCATCAACATGGATTATGCACAAGAGTCGCTGAGACTTCATAGCCAGTGGGGCGGAAAAATTGAGATCATCAGCCGAGTCCCCTGCGGGACGAAGGAGGATCTGGCACTGGCTTATACGCCCGGTGTGGCGCGTCCGTGTCTGGAGATTCAGCAGGACGTAAATCTTTCATACACGCTGACCCGCCGCCACAATTTATGCGCAGTGATTACAGATGGTTCTGCGGTACTGGGCTTGGGAGATATTGGACCCGAGGCAGGTATGCCGGTTATGGAGGGAAAATGCGCCCTGTTCAAAGCATTCGGAGATGTGGATGCCTTTCCGCTGTGCGTGAAAACAAAGAATGTAGATGAGTTCGTGAATACTGTGTATTTGCTCTCAGGCTCCTTTGGCGGAATCAATCTGGAAGATATTTCCGCACCCCGGTGTTTTGAGATCGAACGAAAACTAAAGGAAAAATGCGACATTCCCGTTTTCCACGATGACCAGCATGGTACTGCAATCATCACATTGGCGGGATTGCAGAATGCACTGAAGGTCGTGGGGAAGAAAAAAGAGAATGTGCGGATCGTAACTTGCGGCGCGGGAGCGGCTGCCATTGCCATTGTAAAGCTTCTGCTGAGCGCCGGATTTCAAAATATCATCATGTGCGACCGAAAGGGTGCAATTTATCAGGGAAGAGAAGGCCTGAACTGGATCAAAGAGGAAATGGCGAGCCAAACCAATTTGGAGAGACGTAGCGGCTCCCTGGCGGAAGTTCTTGTGGGAGCCGATGTGTTCATCGGCGTATCTGCTCCTGGTCAGCTGACTAGGGAGATGGTGGCGACGATGAACCGGGATGCTGTCATTTTTGCCTGTGCCAACCCAACCCCGGAAATATTCCCGGAAGAAGCCAAGGCCGGCGGTGCCAGAATTGTTGCCACAGGTCGCAGTGATTACCCCAACCAGATCAACAATGTGCTTGCTTTTCCTGGGGTTTTCCGAGGCGCATTCGATGTTCGGGCCAGTGAGATCAATGAAGAAATGAAGATAGCGGCTGCCAGTGCATTGGCAAATTTGGTCGCTAAGGAGGAACTGAGCGAGGATAATATTATTCCAGCGGCCTTTGATCCCAGGGTAGGGCCTGCTGTTGCCAAGGCTGTGGCTGAGGCGGCCAGGAATTCAGGTGTAGCCAGAAGATAAATAAGAAAATTTTGAATGCGGGCAGCGTGGCGAATAGTGGCTGATTACCGGTAACTCCAACACTGCTATCTGCGTTGTTGGGAAATCCTGTAGCACGGCGGCAGAAATCTCGACTATGATCGTAACAGATGGCCTAGCAGGTCTGTGGCTCACGCCAAAAGGAACGTCCACATTCTATCGGTCAGAGCGGTTCACCAGAGTGCGTTGCGAGACTGATGAATAGACAGATGCAATGGCTTGTTTGTCCCAGCAGTGGCATTGCTGCAAGAATCTGGATTGAGCAGGGAACGTACTACTAAGAGTGCTCAGGGTTTATGCGGCGAATCATTGTTTTACAATCAAATTTTGGAAGGAGCCGCCCTGCTTGTGCCAATTTTGCGGACAGTTCCAGTGCGAACCATAGCTCCCAGTACGGCTTCCACCGTAGACGGGCTGACCATCCCAACAAGGATGAACAGGCTAGAGGCTTTCGGTGGTGTCGTCGACTACAGCAATCCCGCCTTCAAGATGATGGTTATGTCGGGCGCTGATGCTCCACTCCGTGCAGCTGTGCTTTCCAGCTGCGGTACTTTCCCTGCCAATGCAGCACAAGGTATGCTGGAGCTGGCAAACGGGAACTCCCTCCCGGAGAATTTTGACAATCACGAATAGAGCAAACACAACAAAAACCGCTCCTGATGTCGTTTCCGGACATCAGGAGCGGCTTCTTGTTGCGCCGAATTGAATTCCAATCAGCTGCTCTCCACCCGGCCGTAGACGCTGTCATAGTGTGCGCTTGCATGGAAACGTTTATGGATGATATGAAAAGTACCGTCCGTAAAGGATTGCATCCAAAGGGTGGGTATGATAAAATGAATGTGGAATAGGTTTCTTTTGGAGGCGAAGTCATGGACGAGAGAATTTTGCGGCAGATCCAGCCGGTGACAGAAGAAGAGCAGGCGATCTTAGACGGACGGCAAACCATTGACCGGAAACTGTATATGGCAAATCCCAACAACGTCATCAACAGCCGCAAGCTCCTTGCCTCCGGGAAGCTCATCACCCTGCGTACCCATACCCGGTTCATCCATTTTCCGGAGCATACCCATGACTATATTGAGCTGGTGTACATGTGTCAAGGGCAAACCACCCATATTGTAAACGGGAACCGGATTACCTTAAAGGAAGGGGAGCTGCTGTTCCTCAATCAAAGCGCACGGCATGAGGTATGTCAGGCGGGGATAGAGGATATTGCGGTGAACTTTATCGTCCTGCCGGACTTCTTTTCCACATCCCTTACCGCCATCGGTGAGGAGGAAACACCCCTTCGGCACTTCCTGGTGGACTGCCTATGCGGGCAGAATAGTGGGCCGGGTTATCTGCTTTTCCGGGTTGCGGATGTGAAAACGGTACAGAATCTGGTGGAAAACCTGCTGTTTATTCTGCTGCAAGGCTCTGCCAGCAAGCGCAAAAGTAGTCAGATGACCATGGCTCTCTTGTTCCTGGAGTTGACCGCTCGGACGGAAGCCCTGGAAACCGGGGACGAGGATCAGGCGGCAATTCTGAAAGTGCTGTCCTATGTGGAGACCCGATACGTTGAGGGAAGCCTTACAGAACTCGCGGGGATGCTGCATTACGATTTGAGCTGGCTTTCCAGAGAAATCAAACGTCAGACCGGGAAAACCTATACCCAGTTGGTTCAGGAGAAGCGACTTGCGCAGGCGGCTTTTCTCCTGCGGAATACCAACCGGAATGTGGACGACATCGCCGGGGCTGTGGGTTACGAGAATATGGGCTATTTCCACCGAATTTTCCGGGAAGCCTATGGGATTTCTCCCAGAACCTATCGTGTGCAAATCAGGTAACTTTTTTAGAAAAATCAGGACCTCCCTTTCTTGCTGTCCGCATGATAAAATGCTGTCAGAAGACAAGAAAGGAGGCCCTGATTTTGCATTATTATCTGGCAATCGACATCGGCGCATCCTCCGGGCGGCACATTATGGGCTGGAAGGAGAATGGGGCGAT
The DNA here is from genome assembly GCA_964394055.1 of uncultured Oscillospiraceae bacterium. Lineage (GTDB taxonomy): Bacteria > Bacillota > Clostridia > Oscillospirales > Oscillospiraceae > Faecousia. Next base: position 429 of record CAYMWT010000018.1, on the reverse strand, counting down.
TCAAACCAAGGAGGTTTATCGATTCCCCAATGGGGTTCATGAGAAAGACGGGCATTTGATTTGGGACATCCAGGCACTGCTGAGCCATGTGAAAGCGGGCATTGAGAAAGCCAGGGAAGCCTTCCCGGAAATCGTCAGCCTCTCCATCGACACCTGGGGCGTAGATTACGTCCTTATGCAAGGGGACAGGGAAGTCCTTCCCGTATATGCCTACCGGGACAGTAGAACGGAAAAGGTGATTCCGGAGGTTCATGAAAAGGTACCTTTTTCTGAGCTTTACCACCGCACCGGCTGCCAGTTACAGCCATTTAACTCCATCTATCAGCTGTATGCCGACAAAAAGGCAGGCCGGCTGGAGAATGTGACAGACTTACTGATGATTCCTGAATACCTGATGTTCAAGCTCTGCAATGTGAAAGCCAGGGAATT
>CAYMWT010000017.1:0-17905 GCA_964394055.1 uncultured Oscillospiraceae bacterium | reverse complement strand
GCCAGCAGGGTGCCATTCACGTCCCAGCAGTACTGGGTAGCGGTATCCTTCAGAGCGGGGATGGCGTAAATACCCTTGCCATCATAGCCGTCGGTCTCGGCACAGGCCCAGATGCCTTCGGGGATGATGTCCAGCAGGTCGGAAGCGTAGGTGGGGAGCATGTCGTCCAGCTTGACCCAGTAGCCGTCACGGGCGTACTTGTTGTACTCGTCAGCAGACCAGTTGCAGGTGAAGTACATGTCTACGTCATCGCCGCCAGCCAGAGCGGTAACAACAGAGGTGTCGAAGTCGCCCCAGGTGCCCCAGATGACTTCCAGCTTGGCATTGATCTTGTCAGCCAGGTAAGCGTTGACAGCTTCCAGAACCTTGGCGGAAGCTTCGGGGGTAGCGGCGGAAGTACCGTGGAACCAGATCTTCAGGGTAACGGGATCCAGCTCTTCCTTGGCTGCGGGAGCCTCAGTAGAAGCGGCGGCAGGGGCATTGGTAGCTGCGGGAGCGGGAGCCTCAGTGGCTGCGGGAGCATTGCTGCTGCCACAGGCGGCCAGACCCAGAACCATTACCACGGCCAGGAGCATAGCGAGTAACTTTTTCATGGTTTTTCCTCCATTTTTTCATTTGTTTTACCAAACAGCTTTCGCTGTATTAGCTGAAATTTAGGAAAGCTCTGATTAAATCGGCAAGAGCTGACAGCAGAAGATTTTGGCTCAGACGAAAGTTTGGAAAGTGGCGGAATACTGGATGTATTTCCCACTTTTCAAACTGCACGGCTGGGGCAAAAGATTCGCTGCTCAGCCGCAGACGATTTATTCAGAGGTTCCTTAGCCCTTTACGGAGCCAATGGTCAGACCAGAGACGATGTAGCGCTGGAAGAAGGGGTAAGCGCAGGCGATGGGGATTACGATAAGAACCACCAGCACCATCCGCAGAGACTGGGACGGCAGCCTTGACGATTCCTGAATGGCCGAGGCGCCCATCATGCCGGCCATTCGGCTCAGATAGTCCACGTTGTTCTGAAGCTCCATCAGCAGGGCCTGCAGGGGCTGCAAAACCTTATTTTGCCGGATGTACAGCAGGGAGCTGAACCATTCGTTCCAGTAGGCCAGGGCGTTGAGCAGGGCGATGGTGGCGATGCCGGGCTTTGCGATGGGTACCACTACCCGGAACAATGTGCTATATTCGCCGCTTCCGTCGATGGTAGCCGCTTCGATCAGATCCATGGGTACCGAGCTTTTGAAGAAGGAGCGCATGACGATGATATTGAAGGGGCTGACCAGCAGGGGCACGATCAACGCCGCATAGTTTTCACTCAGGCCCAGCAGCTGCTTGGAGACAATGTAGGTAGGCACCAGGCCGCCGCCGAAGATCATGGTGAAGAAGCTGAGGAAGTTGAAGAAGCTCCGGAACTTAAAGTCAGGACGGAACAGGGCGTAGGAATACATGGCGCACATGGTGGTGCTGAGCACCGTGCCAACCACGGTGATGAAGAAGGAGTTAAAGTAGGAGCGCCAGATCTGGGGCAGCTTTTCGAAGGCGTAGTTGTAAGCCTCCGTGCTCCAGGCGTTGGGGAAGAAGGAATAGCCGATCTCCCGGATAGAGCTTTCCGCGGAGAAGGAGATGATCACCACGAAGATGAAGGGGATGATACACAGAATCGAAAACAGGCCGATGATCAAGTGGAACAGGGCTTCTGTTTTGACGCTGATGGTGTTCAGCCGGAGGTCTTTTTTCTTGTTTGCCATATTCCATTCCTCCTTAGAACATGCTGCTTTCGGAATCGATCTTCTTCACAATGGAGTTGGCACTCATAATGCAGATGAAGCCAAGGGCATTCTGAAGCAGACCTGCCGCCGAAGACATGCCCGGGTTGCCGGTGGCCATGTATGTCCGGTAGACATAGGTATCAATGGTCTGGGTAACCGGGAACAGGGTGCCGCTCTGCATAGGCACATTGTAGAACAGGCCGAAGTCCGAAGCAAAGATCTTGCCCACGTTCATAATGAACAGAATGGCGATCATGGTACGCAGATGGGGCAAGGTGACATAAATGGTCTGCTGCCACTTGGTCGCTCCGTCAATGGCTGCGGCCTCATACTGGCTGGCGTCAATGCCGGTAATGGCTGCCAGATACAGCACGGTGGAGTAGCCCACATTCTTCCAGAGGTTGGCAAATACCAATATGTAGGGCCAGGGACCAGGCGTGGTATACCAGGAGGTGACAGGCTTGCCCGCGGCCTCCTGCATGGCCTTGATCATGCCGTACTGGCCGTCCAGGAAAGCGTTGAGGAAGTAGCTGACCACAACCCAGCTGAGGAAGTAGGGGAAGAACATCATGGTCTGATAGGCCTTCTTCACATACTTCTTGGTGAACTCACTCATCATAATGGCGAAGGCCACAGGAATGATGATGCCCAGGATGATGAAGACCACATTGTAGCAAAGGGTGTTGCGCACCATGACCCAGGCGTCGTTGGTCTTAAACAGGAACTCAAAGTTTTTAAGGCCAACCCACTTACTGCTCATCAAGCTGCCGATGAAGGTGGGGTTCCGGGGATTGAGCTTATAGTCCTTGAAGGCCAGCACCAGGCCGCCCATAGGCAGATACCGCAACAGCAGCAGCCAGATGGCGGTAGGGGCCACCATGGTCAGAAGGGCCAGGGTCTTTTTGTACTTGGAAAAGCGATTGCTGACTGTGCGGGCAGCCAGTGCGTTTTCCGGTGGAGCCGATTGGACAGGAGATTTCCGCATACCTTACCACGCTTCCTTCCTGTATTATTCATTTTGACGAAATCCGTCGTTAAGTAGGCCTTGAATTGGTTCTATTTTAACAATCTTTTTGCCATAAGTCATGAGCCCCGGTTGTCTTTTCTTGTTTCTGCTTGTGCGTTTTGCCAGGAATGGCAACCACAGACAATTTCCGCCAAGCCGCAAAAATCCCGGAGTGCCTACAAAGCACTCCGGGAAATGCCGGATCTCACAGGATTTACGCCTGATAGACGATTTTTCCGTCCACGATGGTCATATAGGCCTCTCCGCCGATGTTGGTCAGCGGATCCTCTGCCCAGATCACCACATCTCCATCCTTGCCCGGCTCCAGGCTGCCCACCCGGTCGCCGATGCCCGTCTGCCGGGCGGGATAGATGGTGATGGCCTTCCAGGCCTCCTCCATGGGCAGTCCCGCCTTTGCGGCAAAGCCCGCGCACATGGGCAGGTTTTCCTCGGGGATCACGGGAGAATCGGTGATGATACTGAACTTCACGCCGGCTTCATAGAGCACCCTGGGGGTCTCAAAGCTTTTGTTCTTCAGCTCGATCTTGGTCTTGCTGCCAAAGCTGGGGCCGACAAAACAGGCCTTGCCCTCCTCTGCCAGCTCATCGGCAATGAGAGCGCCGTCGGTGCAGTGATCCAGGGTGATGTCCACGTCAAATTCCTTGGCGATCCGCACGGCGGTGAGAATGTCGTCCGCCCGATGGGCATGGGCCTTCAGAGGGATCTTCTTCTCCACCACAGGCAGCATGGCCTCCAGCTTCATGTCAAAGGGAGGATTCTTTCCGTTTTCCTTGTCCTCCATGTACCGCTTTGCCTTGAACAATGTCTCCCGCAGCAGAGCCGCGGTGCCCATCCGGGTCATGGGGCTTTTCTTTCCGTTCTGGCCGTAGCAGCGCTTGGGGTTTTCACCAAAGGCACACTTCATGGCCAGAGGGAACTTGACGATCATCTTGTCCACCCGTTTCCCCGCCAGCTTGATGGCAGCAAAGGTACCGCCTACCACGTTGGCGCTGCCCGGGCCGGTGCAGGCGGTGGTGACGCCGCCCCGAAGGGCATGGGGGAAGGCCTCGTCCTGGGGATTGATGGAGTCGATGGCCCGCATCTGGGGGGTGATCGGCTCCACGATCTCGTTGTAGTCCATACCCTCCCAGCCCATGGCCTGGTTGTCAAGGCCGATGTGACAGTGGGCGTCCACACAGCCGGGGGTCACCAGTCTGCCCTGGGCGTCGATGACCTGGGCGTCGGAAGGGGCGGCAATATCCTTTCCCACCTGAAGAATCTTTCCGTCGTCCCCGATCAGCACGCAGCCGTTGGGGATGTCCTCGCCCACCATGGGCTTTACATATCCGTTTTGGATCAGCAGCATAGTTTAAACTCCTTTTTGAAAATTGGATAGTGCCATTGTACTCCTTTTTTCCCATTCCTGCAACCGTCTTTTTCCTTTTCCTCCCTGGGAAAAAGCCAGATTTTTCCCGGTCGGCAATTGCATTCCCGGCTTCCCTGTACTATAATATAAAGAAAAGAGCCGCCTTTCGCGGCTCTCCGGGAAATGAGGGGATACCATGAAGCACGACAGCTCCATTCAGTGGCGGATGGCCCAGCTGGCCGCCCGCTTAAGTCCGTCTCTGGTCACGGCGCTCTGGATCATCCGGGCCGCCTCACCGGACTACGCCCCTGCCTATGAGCAGATGGGCTTTCTGGACATGCTGCTGCCCCAAAAGGAGGAAGCCGCCCTGCCGGAAACTCCCTGGCATACCGTTGTCCGGGCCGAGAAGTCCCAACGGCTCTCTTCCGTCGCAGAGGCTCTTCGCCCCATTATGCCCATGTCCTCCCTGCTTCCGGAGCTGGAGGCTCTGCCTCCCCTCTCTCCCTCCGGGGAAACCGCCCTGGAGGAGCTGACGGAGATCCTGTCCGGTCTCTCCCCTGCCGCTCTTTCCCGGGTGTATCCCTTTGGGGACAGCCTGTCCCTGGACGAGGAATTTGATCTGCCCCTGTGCGTTCTCCGGCTGCTGCTCACTGTCCTGGACATCCGCCAGGGCAGTCGGCTGTACGATCCCTGCTGTGGCAGCGGCGCCCTGCTGAGCCGTGCTGTTGGACTGCTGTCCCCGGAGAAGAAACTGCGCTACTATGCCCAGGCCATGGATTCCGCCGCTTACCAGCTGTGCCACGTCCACGCCTATTTAAGCGGTGTCTCCATCCGGTTGGGTGAAAAATGGGCCAACCCTCTGTGTGAGGACCTCCATCCGGAGGCGCTTTTCGACTGCATTCTGGCCCATCCGCCCTTCAATCAGTCCGGATGGTATCAGACCGCCCAGATCCCCTATGACAGCCGCTGGCAGTTCGGCATACCGCCCCGTTCCAACGGCAACTTTGCCTGGCTTCAGCACGTCTATTCCCACCTGTCCCCGGAGGGCCACGCCGCTCTGATTCTGCCCAACGGCACCCTCACCACCCAGACCCAATCCGAACGGGATATCCGTGTCGGTCTTCTGGAAAAGGGCGCTGTGGAAGCCATCATTGCCCTGCCTGCCGGGATCTTCACCTCCACCAAGGTGCCCTGCTGCGTCTGGCTCCTGTCCGGAGCGCCGTCCGCCACTACCCTGTTCATCGATGCCCAGAAGCGAAACCTGACGGAGGATCTGAGCGAGGACATGCTGACCATTGCCGGTCTGATCCTCCACCACCGTTCCGGCCTGCCCCTGGAGAAAACCCAATGGTACGCGCAGGCGACCCTAAGTGAGATTCAGCAGCGGGATTCCCTGCTCAGTCCCAATTTCTACACCCTGCCTCCCCTTCAGGAAGCGCCCCGTCAGGCGCTGCCCAAGCTGATTTCCCGAATTGACAGCCTTCTTCCCAGACTTTCCGGCACCCCACTCCATTCTCTTTTGGCGCAGTGGAAGCAACTCGCCCCGCCTCAGCGGTGGGACTGCGCCCCCATTTCAAAGCTCTGTCAGATCACCGGCGGCATTGTGAAAAAGAAGGAGGCCTTCGGCCAGGGCGTACCCATGGCCGACGTAGTAACGGTCATCCGCAATCCCTTCCTTCCCGACGCTCTTCCCGCCCTGGTGGAGGTGACCCCGGAGGAGTGGGAAAAATATCGCATCCGGGCCGGAGACATCTTCATGAACCGAAGCAGCGAAAGCGTGGAGGAGCTGGCCTGCTGCTGTGTGGCAGACAGGGATCGGGATGCCGTTTACGGCGGCTACCTGAAGCGTCTGCGGCCGCTGGGGGCGGATTCTCCGGATCCCCGCTACCTGGCCGCCTATTTCCGCAGCGACATTTACCGCCGGGAGATCACCCGGGTCTCCCCGGTTTTCACCACCCGTTCCAACATCAACCGCAAGCAGCTCTCCCAGGTAATGGTCTACTACCCGGACAAGGCCATGCAGCAGCGGCTGGGGGAAACCTTCCATGCCCTGTGGCAATTCCGCTCCACCTGCTCTGACCCTGTCCTGGTGGAGGCCCTGGATGATTTTGGGGCGCTTTTCATTGAGCAGTTCATCTCCTGCCCCATTGCCCTGCTGACCCGGGAACCCTCTGGAAGATAAGATACGTCAAACCATAAAAATCCGGTTATCCCTGCTGTGCAGAGATAACCGGAACTTTTTATTAATACAGACTGTTTACTCAGCCCGTTCCATGGCAAGCCGGAAGTCTTTGGTATCCGTGAAAATTTCCTGCTTGTAGGGATTCTTTTTCTGCTGGATGGAGCGCCTGATGATAATGGCCAGCACACCCACGTTCACCGCCAGGGCCGCAATGGCAATCACGCCCTGAGGCACGGGATTGACCTGGGTGGGCCGAATTGCCGCGTCCATGAAGCCATCGGCATAGAGTACCGGGATGGTGGTGAAGACGCTTCTGTCCTGGAAGGCGGGGAACACCTGGGCGAACATGCACCAGATGGCCAGGGTATTGGCCCGGTTCTGGATCCAGCCGCCCTTGTTCCACAGGGCGTTGGCCACCGTGGGAGCCAGCAGCAAGGCCAGGCCGCAGTACCAGGCATGGGTGGGCAGATTCAGATAGGTGTACTCGAAGTTCCACACATCGTAGGCCAGGATGTACAGCCAGATCATGTCCGGCCAGAGCATATCGTCCTTCTTCTTGGAGGTGTAGATGCCCCACCAGCCGGTCATGCACAAAATGTTGATGATGCCGGCAATGCCGTTGAGCCAGTTCCACCAGCCGCCGTAAAGCCACACATTTTCACTGGACAGCCACCAGCGGTCGCCAAACTCCCGCATGGCGGCGGCGCCCTTGATGGCAGACTCAAAGTCGCTGGCCACGGCAATGAGGATGTTGATGGCAACAATGACAAAGGGGAAGGCCTTGAACCACTCGGTCTTGCCGATGCTCCACTTGTACTTGAGCATCATGAAGCCGATGCAGCCCGCGGTGGCAGCATAGAGCTTGGCATAGTGGAACCAGCTGATCAGGTAAACCTAGGTGGGATTGTTCAGTGCCCACTGCGCGCCCATGGAGGCCGCCACCGCCACTACGATGAAGTACACTGTCAAAGCCCCGGGCACCGCCAGGAAAAAGAACATGCCGCCCTTCTTTGTCCGCCGGGCAATTTCGTTGGTGAGAATCAGTCCCGCGAATACCAGCACCCAGCCCAGCAGCTGGTACATGGCCTTGTCTCCGTAAAGCTGAAATAACATAATTTTCTCTTCCTTTCCTATACCGTGATATCCTTGATGTTGATTTCGCTGCCTTTCAGCAGCCAGGTTTTCTCGCTTCCGCAGTGGGGACAGATCCGCCCATAGGCCACCGTTTCATAGTTCTCCCCACAGCCGTCGCAGTGGGTCACCGCCGGAAGGGTCTCCACCTTCATTTCACACCCCAGCAGCATTGGCTTTTTCTTCACCGCCCAGTTCCAGCAGTCAATGAGATAGTCCGGGATCACCGTGGAGACCTCTCCTACCTCCACGGTGACAGCCTGAATCTTCTCAATGCCATTGTCCTGCGCTACCGCCTCCACTGTGTCCATAATGTGAAATACGATCCCCAGCTCGTGCATATCAGCCTTCCTTTTTCCCGCTGAATTTGATCTTGATGGCCTGCTTGGCGCCGTTTCCAAGAATGTACTTCAGCTTCTGCTCACTGGGCACCATTTTGCTGCACTCAGGGTGCTCCCGGTGGAGCTTGATGGCCCCGAACTCACACTTGGTGGTGCATACGCCGCAGCCGATGCACTTGTTGGGATCCACCACAGACGCGCCGCAGCCCAGGCACCGGGCCGTTTCCTTCTTCACCTGTTCCTCGGTGAAGGGCAGCTTGGGATCCCGGAAGGAGGTCTTGTGATCCACCCTGGGATTGGTGCCGGGAATCTGCCGGGAGGAATTGTCGTACTGCTCTACCCGGATGTTTTCCTTGTCCAGCGCGATGAAGTCCCGACGGTTTCTGCCAATGGTCAGGCTGGAATGGGGCTGGACAAACCGGTGAATGGAAATGGCGCCCTCCCGTCCGGCGGCAATGGCATCGATGGCAAACTTGGGGCCGGTGTAGACGTCGCCGCCTACGAAGATGTCCGGTTCCGCCGTCTGATAGGTCAGGCTGTCCGCCACAGCGCCGTTGCCCCGGCCCAGCTCCACCCTGGAGCCAGCCAGCAGGTCGCCCCACTGGATGCTCTGGCCGATGGACAGGAACACATTGTCACACGCAACGGTAACGGTATCGTTTTCGTCATAGGTGGGCGCGAATCTGCCCTCGGCGTTCCACACGGAGACACAGCGTTTGAAAATAATGCCTGTGACCCTTCCGTTCTCCCGAAGAATTTCCTTGGGGCCCCAGCCGCAGTGGAGGCTGGCCCCCTCTTCCAGAGCCTCTCCGATCTCCTCCTCGGAAGCGGGCATCTTATCCCTGGGCTCCAGGCAGTACAGGCTCACCTCTTCCGCGCCGCAGCGTCCCGCCGTGCGGGCCACATCGATGGCCACATTGCCGCCGCCCACGACCACGGTCTTTCCGGAAACGGCATAGCGCTCGTCCTGTCCCACGGTGCGCAGGAAGTCCACGGCGGTCATGACGCCCTCCCCGTCCTCTCCGGGGATCCCGGCCTTCCGGCCGCCCTGGCAGCCGATGGCAATGTAGAAGGCCTTGTATCCTTCCTGACGAAGCTGCTCCAGGGTAACGTCCTTACCAACCTCTACGCCGCAGCGGATCTCCACACCCATAGCCTGGATGACCTCGATCTCCGCGTCAATGACATCCTTTTCCAGCTTGAAGGAGGGAATGCCATAGCGGAGCATACCGCCTGGCTTTTCGTTCTTTTCAAAAATGGTAGGGCTGTAGCCCTTTTCCGCCAGGAAGTAGGCACAGCTCAGGCCCGCGGGGCCGGCGCCGATGATGGCGACCTTCTGGTGGAAGGCTCCCTCCAGAGAGGGTACGATTTTCTTGGGAATGTACCGGGTTTCCGCCTTCAGATCCAGCTCCGCCAGGAATTTCTTCACCTCGTCAATGGCAATGGCCTGATCGATGCTGCCACGGGTGCAGGCATCCTCACAGCGGCGGTTGCAGATCCGTCCGCAAATGGCGGGCAGAGGATTGTCCTTCTTGATCAGCGCCAGAGCCTCGGTATACCGGCCCTGAGCGGCCATTTTCAGGTAGCCCTGAATGGCAATGTGGGCGGGGCAGGCGGTCTTGCAGGGGGCCGTACCCGTGTCATAGCAGTTGATCCGGTTGTTGTCCCGGTAGTTTTCGTCCCACATGTGGGGGCCCCACTTCTGCTGGGAGGGCAGGGGGTGTTTGGGATACTGGATGGCCTTGCCCTCCTTGTCGCACAGCTTCTGGCCCAGCTTCACAGCGCCGGCGGGACAGGCCTCCACACACTTGCCGCAGGCCACACAGTCGGCAGTCTCCACCCTGGCCACATAGGCGCTCCGGGACAGGTTGGGGGTATTAAACAGCTGAGAGGTGCGCAGGGCATAGCAGACGTTTACATTACAGTTGCAGATGGCAAAGATCTTGTCCTCACCGTCGATGTTGGTGATCTGATGGACAAAGCCGTTTTCCTCGCCCTGACGGAAGATTTCCAGGGCTTCCTCCCGGGTGATGTACCGGCCGCCCTTGCCCGTCTCCACCACATAGTCCGCCATGTCACCCACAGCCACGCACCAGCCCTCGGGATCGTCGGCACAGCCTTCGTCGAAGGTCATCCGGGACTTCCGGCAGGAGCAGGGAGACGCGGCGTATTTCCCGTCGTACTTGTCCAGCCAGTGGGAGATATGCTCCACGGACACGGACTGGTTTTCCGTCTCGATGGCCTTTTCCACGGGAATGACGTGCATACCAATGCCGGCACCTCCGGGAGGCACCATCGGCGTCACCTTTTCCAGGGGCAGACGGCTCATCCGCTCGAAGAACCGGCCCATTTCCGGATGCTCTTTCAAAATGGTATCGTTCATGTTGGAGAATTCGGCGCTTCCGGGGACAAACATGGGCACCACCCATTGCTTTTCCCTCTGGGGATTCTCCCAGTTGTACTCGATAACGCCGCAGAAGGACATTCTCTCCAGCAGCGGCTCCAGCTCCTGCTCGGTTTTTCCTGTGAGACGGACAATGTCCGCCATGGTTCTGGGCTTGCGGACGCCCATCTTCAGGGCAATCTCCGCCTGCTCATCGGTGAGCAGCACCGCCAGGCCCCAATATTCCGGGTCATACTTGGTCAGCTTTTTCAGCCCCAGCCGATAGGGGATCCGGTTGGTAACCATGTGACCCAGCTTGAGAATCACCTCACGGGGCTCCTCATTTTCAACGAAGTCCGGTACGAATCCGGCCAATGGATCTGCCATATAAATACTCCCTTCCTGTTTCCAAAATGTCTGTTATGCTTTCTTCCAGTCTTTCACTTCCTGCCGCAGCCAATCCGCAAAGGCTGCAACCCCTTCCCCGGTTTTGGCGCAGATGGGGAAGATTTTCGCATCGGGGTTGCGCATGTGGATGTACTCCCGGCATTTTTCCATGTCAAAGTCAAAATAGGGCAGCACGTCAATCTTATTGATGACCACCGCCTGTACCACCTGGAACATCAGGGGATACTTCAGCGGCTTGTCGTGGCCCTCGGGAACGGACAGGATCATACAGTTTTTCACCGCTCCGGTGTCAAACTCCGCGGGACACACCAGGTTGCCCACATTTTCCAGCACCACCAGATCCAGCTCCTCCGGCTCTAAGCCTTCCAGGCCCTGTCTGGTCATGGCGGCATCCAGGTGGCACATGCCCCCGGTGTGGAGCTGAATGGCTTTCACTCCGGCGGCGGCAATGGTTTTCGCGTCCACGTCGGAATCAATGTCCGCCTCCATAACTCCGATTTTCATTTCATCCTTCAGCGCTTCGATCACCCGGGTCAGGGTCGTGGTCTTCCCGGAGCCGGGTGAGGACATAAGGTTGAGCAGATAGATTCCCTTTCCCTTCAGTTCCTCGCGAAGCCTGTCCGCCTGGAGATCGTTGTTGGCAAAAACGCTCTGCTTGATTTCCAAAACCCGTACCGCTTCCATACGCATCTCTCCTTTCCTGGATATACCAGGTTTTTCTTTTCTTTAAGTATAAAGTGATTTTGGTAAAACGTCAATGTTTTCTCCTTTTTTCTGCGTTTTACCGGTAAAAAACTTCTTGTGTTTGGTGAAAATATATGGTAAAATACGGTCATGGTATGTGGTATGACCACAAATTAGGGAGGACTGTTCCATGGAATTTGACCGTCTTTACGCGCCCAGTCTGAAGGAGCTGTTTATCCAGCAGCTTCAAAACCGGATTCTGTCCGGCGATCTGCCTCTGGGCACCCGCCTGCCCCCGGAACGGGAGCTGGAAGCGCAAATGCACGTCAGCCGGGCTGTCATCAACGCAGGGATTTCCGAGCTTGCCAGGCAGGGCTTTCTGGAGGTGCATCCCCGGCAGGGCACCTTCGTCGCCGACTACCGCCGCAATGGCAATATGGACACCCTGATTGCCATTATGCAGTATAACGGCGGCATCCCCGGCCACGAAGAGATCCGCTCCATTTTGGAGGTTCGCTGGGGCCTGGAGCAGATGGCCATTTCCCGGGCCATTGAATACGCCTCGGATCAGGCTCTGGAACAGCTTGGCGTCCACGTCTCCGCCCTGGGCGCCCATCCTGCCCCCTCTGTGTTTCAGGCGGCAGAGATTGCCTTTCAGTTCCACCACGAAATGACCCTGGCGGGAGGCAACACCATCCTGCCCCTGATCTATTCCTCCTTCAAGGTACCCTGCACCACCCTGTGGATTCGATTTTGCCGGAAATACGGGGTATCCGCCCTGTATGCCAACACCTCCCAGCTGTATCGGCACATTCTCAACCGGGACAAGGAGGGTGCCATCGGCTGGACAAACCACTATCTGTCGGAGGCTGTCAGCGGCAGCCAGCAGATCTATGAAGCGTGACGGGAAAGCAGTAGCGGCTGTCTCTCACCGGAGAGGCAGCCGCACTTTGGAATTGCTTAAAATGTTTCTTCCGGATTTTTACCGGTTTTGATTGCTGTGACGCAGGGCGGCAATTTGGGCAAGCTGACCCCGGTTTTGGTTATACAGCTTCTCCAGCTCCCCGCTGTAGCCGGTCACACAGCCGGGCAGCAGCTTATCCAGCGTCTCCACAGCCTGATTCACCTTTTTCTCCGGCATGGCAAAGGCATATCGTTTCCCGTCCAGGGTGCGGAGTACCAGCATATGGTGCTTGGCAATGGTGATTACACCGTACAGCCTTTGCCGGGTAACCTCCGGATACGCCCAGCATATGTCTTTGCTTTCGCACAGGTACTGGCGGAGTCCCTGCTCCAAAAGCACAAGACGGCTTCCAACCCACAGTCCCTTGCACACCGGTTCTGTCTCCCACAGCTGCGCCGCCTGCTCCAGAATCATCTCCGGATTTCCACCGGACAGTGCGTCGGCAGCGTCCAACAGATCCTTCTGGTACCTTCCCGCGGCAGCATAAACAACCATTCCCACAGCGCAGGCAAACAGGGCCGCTCCGATCCCGATGACAACCCAATTCGGTTCTGCCCGGGTATCCAGGTACAGAGTCAGGAACATGGCCTGTTCCGCATCGGTCAGGGAATCGTAGTCCAGCGCCTCCTTGTAAAAATTCAGAGAGGCTCCCTCCATGGGCTTCATAACCCCGGTAACCGTAAAGCCATGGGCGGGTATTTCCCCGATTCCTTCCCAGTAATCGTTGCTTTCCGACATCAGCACCTCAGCCTTATCCAGATCCTCGCCGGATATCAGAAGTCCACAAAAGCTGTCCGCATTGGCGTCAATCATATACTCCATGGATCGGATTTTTCCGGTAGGACGGTCGTTTTCCGTTTCCTCCTCATAGGCATAGGCGCCATACAGGATCGGCAGATCCGCTGTGACATAGGCTCCCTCCAGTCTGTCCTGAGGCACATCATACAGATTCTCCGGCCTCTTCAGCAGAAGCTGTGCCTCACCCGCCAGCAAACACACTATGCCGAAAAACACAGGGATCATTCCAAGCAGCAAACTGAGCAAAATACTTTTCCCTTTCCGCTTCTTCACAAAATCCATAACCATGCACATCCTTTCCTTTGTCAGAATACCACAGGGCCGGTCATTCGTCAATTTCTTTTGGAGAAAATGTCCCCCGGAATGAGCCTGGCTTTTCCTGTCCGCCCTGAAAAAAACATTGTATCTTCCAGGTAACCGTGCTATAATGCCTGTATTATCGGGTTTTGCCTCCGGGCAAACAAAAGGTGGAATACCATGCAGAAAAGACTTTGGAGACTTTCCCCGGCCCGGATCATCGCCCTGGGCTTCGCCTCGGTGATTCTCATTGGCTCGGGACTGCTGATGCTGCCTTGCAGCGTCCGCAGCGGGGTAAGGCTAAACTATATTGATGCCCTTTATACCGCCACCAGCGCGGTCTGTGTCACCGGACTGTGTATTGTGGATACGGGTACCGCCCTGTCAGGCTTCGGCCAGTTCGTCCTGGCCCTGCTCATGCAGATCGGCGGTCTGGGCGTGGCTACCGTAGGCGCCGCCGTGATCCTGCTCATGGGTAAGCGGGTGAGCCTGAAGGGGCGCTCCCTGATCCGGGAGGCCGGAAACCTAGGCTCTGTCCACGGGGCCATCCGGTTTGTGAAAACCATGCTGGGCACCACCGCGGTGTTTGAGCTTGTAGGCGCGGCCCTCAGCTATCCTGTGTTTGTCAAGGATTTTCCCCCTCTCAAAGCCCTGGGCATCAGCCTGTTTCATGCCATTGCCGCCTTTAACAACGCGGGCTTCGACAACCTGGGCCTGTCCGGAGAGGTTGGCAGCAACATCAGCCTGATCCCCTATCGGGACAACCTTCTCCTGAACCTGGTCACCTGCGCTCTGGTGATTTTCGGCGGCATTGGTTTTCTGGTGATTCAGGAAATGCGGATCAAAAAATTCCGCTGGAAGAAATACTCCCTCCACGCCAAGGTGGTGCTGACCACGACCCTGGCCCTGCTTCTGGGGGGCACGGTGCTGCTCAAGCTCTCCGAGAATATGAACTGGATGACCGCCTTTTTCCACAGCGTCTCCGCCAGAACCGCCGGATTTTCCACCTATTCCTTAGGCTCCTTTACCAACGCCGGGTTGCTTGTGATGATGGTTCTCATGTTCATCGGCGCTTCCCCCGGATCCACCGGCGGCGGTGTGAAAACCACCACCCTGTTTGTACTTCTCAAGGGCATCGAGTCCGCCGCCACCAACAAGCGGGAACGGGCCTTCCGGTATTCCCTGCCCAAGGATGCCTTCCGCAAGGCCGCGGTGATCGCCATGCTGGCCTTCTTCCTGATCATTTTCAGTACCTATCTGCTGATCCTCATGGATCCCCAGGTGCCCTTTATCGACGGACTTTTTGAAATGGTCAGCGCCTTTGCCACCGTAGGCCTGTCCACAGGCATCACCCCTACCCTGAGCTTTGGCAGCAAAATCCTTAGCATCTTCATTATGTTCACCGGTCGGCTCGGCCCCCTGACCGTAGCCTCCCTCTGGTACTTTACCAACGGCGACCGGGTCAATTTCCCCGAGGGCGACATCGCCATCGGCTGATACAGGAGGAATCTTTATGGGTCGTAAAAGCAAAAATGACAGCCGTACCTACGGCATTGTTGGCCTGGGCCGGTTCGGCTATGCCCTGGCTATGGAGCTGGCTTCCGCTGGTGCGGAGCTGGTGGTTCTGGATCGGGACGAGGACAAGGTGCGGGAGCTGCGGGACTACACCGAAAACGCCTACCTGGTGGAAAGCCTGGACAAGAAAACCCTGCTGGAAACCGGTATCCAGAACTGCGACGTGGCCGTGGTCTGCATCGGTGAAAAGCTGGACACCTCCATCCTCACCACGCTGAACCTGGTGAGCATGGGCATCCCCAGGGTGATTTCCAAGGCCGCCAGCCAGGAGCACGGGGAGATTCTGGAAAAGCTGGGAGCACAGGTGGTCTATCCCGAGCGGGACATGGGCGTCCGTCTGGCAAACCGGCTGGAGGCCTCCCGGATGCTGGACTACATCCAGCTCAGTGAGAAGCTGAACATCTCCAAGCTCACGGTACCCCAGCAGATCATCGGCAAAACCGTGGTGGAGGCCAATCTTCGTAAGAAATTCAATGTGAACATCATCGCCGTGGAAAACGACGGGAACCTGATCGAGATTGTGGCCCCCAACTATGTCTTCCGCAAGGGAGATATTCTCTACGTCTCCGGAAGCAAGGCAGGACTGGGCAAGCTCTCCAACTGGGCGCAGTGACAAAAAATCGTCAAAATGCCCAGCATCCCCTGGTTTTCTCCATATCTCAGAGAAGGAATTTCGTGCATTTCCCGGCTTGACAAATTCCGGGAAATGTACGATACTTTATGTAATGGAAACGTTTCTTTTTCTGCGTTCCATATCTGAAACTATCATAAGAGGAGTAGAATGTATGAATCGTTACGCAGGCGTGCTAATGTCTGTCACCAGCTTGCCGTCCAAATACGGCATCGGCTGCTTTGATGCGGAAGCATACCGGTTTGTGGACTGGCTGAAAAAGGCCGGTCAGCGGTATTGGCAGATTCTGCCTCTGGGCCTTACCGCCCACGGTGCATCCGATGATTCCCCCTATCAGTCCTTCTCCGCCTTCGGCGGCAATCCCTACCTTATCAGCCTGGACGCTCTGGTGGAGGAGGGTGTGCTGACCCGGGAGGAATGCGACGCTCTGGATTTTGGTGCCAATCCCTTAAAGGTAGACTATGACAAGCTCAACGAAAACCGGCTCAAGCTTCTGCGCAGGGCCTATGAGCGCAGCCGGATCAGTGAGAATCCCGACTTTCAGGCCTTCTGCCGGGATAATTTCTGGTGGCTGAACGACCTTGCCCTGTTCATGGCCCTGAAGGAATTTTTCGGATATGTGCCCTTCAGCCAGTGGCCCGAGGACATCCGGATGCACTGGGGCTTTGCCATAGACTATTACAACCGGGAGCTTTACTTCCAGGTGGAATTCCAGAAATACCTGCAATTCAAGTTCTTTGAGCAGTGGAACCGACTGAAGGCCTACGCCAACGAGCGGCACATCCAGATCGTGGGAGATATGCCCATCTATGTCTCTCCCGATGGCGCGGACGTATGGGCTCACTCGGAGCTGTTCCAGCTGGATGGGCGGAACGTTCCCACCGCCATAGCAGGCTGTCCTCCGGATGCCTTTGCCGCCGACGGTCAGATCTGGGGCAATCCTCTGTACCGCTGGGATTATCACCGGAATACCGGCTATGACTGGTGGGTCAGCCGCCTGTGGTTCAGCTTCCAGATGTTCGATCTGGTTCGCATCGACCACTTCCGGGGCTTTGACGCCTACTTCTCCATTCCCGTGGAGGCCCAGTCCGCCAAGGAGGGCCACTGGGAGCCTGGCCCCGGCATGGATCTGTTCAACACCATCCGCTACCGTCTGGGCAACGTGCCTGTGATTGCCGAGGATCTGGGCCTGATGACCGATTCCGTCCGCCGTCTGGTGGCGGAAAGCGGCTACCCCAACATGAAGGTGATCCAGTTTGCTGTGGATCCCGTCGACATCGGCGCAAGCAACGACTACTGGCCCCACAACTACCACAACAATTGCGTGGTATATACCGGCACCCATGACAACGAAACCGTATCCGGCTGGTTCACCGGTCTGGACGTGGCCTCCCAGAATCAGGTACGCACCTATTTGGGGGACTACTTTACCCCCGACGCGCAAATGAACCAGGTGCTCATTTCCCTGGCTCTGCGCTCTGTGGCAGATACCTGCATCATCCCCATTCAGGATCACCTGGGTCTTGACAACGAGGCCCGGATGAACAAGCCCGGCACCGTTGGCTTCAACTGGCGCTGGCGTCTACAAAAGGGGCTGCTTACCGATACCCTTGCGGAAAAGCTCCTCACCATGACCATGGCCACCGGCCGTGCCAACTGGGACGCTCTGAAAAAATAAGCCATAAAAATACTGCCGATCATCCTGGAAATGGATGATCGGCAGTGCTTTTTTGTTTATCCTTCCCCGCCGGTTTTGGGCGGCTTGGGACGGCGGTTCCCGGGACGGCGGCGGTAATTCCGTTTTCTGGACTCTCCCTCGTTCTCGGGATTCTTCGGCTCCCTGGCTTCCTTTTCCTCACGGCGGGGCTTTTCCTGCCTGGGCTCCTGGTTTTCTCCCTCTCTGCGGCGGCGGGAACGGGCGCGGGCAGGCTTTTCCGCCGGCTCCTCCGGCTGCTCGTCCACCAGGGTTTCCGTGCTGTAGCGGAATCGGATAGGTTCCAGCACCATCTGCTCCGGCTCCTGCTTATGCTCCCGCTTGCCGTTTCCGGAAATGGGAGCCAGGTCCGCAGGGATGGGCGGATCGTTCTTCTTGGCCTTACCGTTGCGCAGAATGGCAATGTCCTCGTTGGAGAAGACGGAAATGGTATCCGGGTTCTCCTCCATCCGCACCTTCACCCGCTGGCGCAGCAGCTCCGTATCAATAACCGTACCTCTGCCCTCCGGGGTATCCACAAAGGAATCCACCCGGGGACTGGTGCGGATCAGATCCTCATAGGCGTCCTGCTCGTATTTCAGGCAGCACATCAGCCGCCCGCAGGTGCCGGAGATCTTGGTGGGGTTCAGGGACAGGTTCTGGGTCTTGGCCATCTTGATGGACAC
>CAYMWT010000016.1:0-18072 GCA_964394055.1 uncultured Oscillospiraceae bacterium | reverse complement strand
TCTCTTCTTTGCGGTGTCCATATGTTTCATAGAACAGCCTCCTACTGAATTGTTTGTTATATTCAATCGTCATCCGCCGCGCCTGCTATATTAATAGAAGGAACCCCACGGGAACAGCGATAATTCCGGAAATTGCCCGGACAGAACGGCCCGGAGGGGTCGCCTGACAGGCGGGAATCACATAATTCGCATTATGTGAATGTCCCTCCCTGGGAGGAACCCACAGGAGGGACATATGGCATTCAAATATGCCCATTTTGGGCGCACGAACCACATCCTCGCCGAATTGGAAAATTCTGGGCGGCGAGGGTGCATTTTGGTTGGACATTAAACGATTATGTAAAAAATTAAATCTTTTTTTGGTGATCTTTTTTTCCTCTGCCTATTGATTTATCCGTTTATCAATGGTATACTTAGACCAAACAAACGTGATTTTTCAGATCACCATTCATTTTCCACCACATAATGCGAATTATGTGGCGTTTTTTTGTCTATATCACCAGTCCCAGGCGTTCAATCTGCTTCCGATGCTCTCTTCCGGTTGACATAATATAGATGCGGGTGGTGTCAATGCTGCTGTGACCCAGAATGTCCGCCAGCTTGCCGATGTCCTTCTGGGCCTGGTAAAAGGTGCGGGCGAAGAGCTTGCGCAGGTTGTGGGGGAAGACCTTGCTGGCCTTGACTCCGGCCTCAGCGCACAGGTGCTTCATGCTGGCCCAGATGCAGCACCGATCCAGGGGCTTGCCCTTTTCTCCCAAAAAAATAGGGCCATGATGGATTTGCCGGGCGTCGGCGTATTGGAGCAGCTTTTTGCGCAGCTGACCGGGAATGAGAATATTCCGGGTTTTGCCCTTGCAGTTTATGGTGATCTCCCCCAGCCGGACGGCCTCCAGGGTAAACCACCGCAGCTCCGACACCCGAATGCCGGTGCCGCAGATGGTCTCCATTACCAGCATCAGCTGGGGCTTGCCTCTGGCGGCTCTGAGAAGCCGCAGGTATTCCTCCTTGCGCAGCTCCTTATCCTCGGGGCAGTAGGTCTGCCGCTGGAAGCGGATGGCCTTGGCCTTGCACTGGGGCAGACTCAGGAAATTCAGCAGGGAATTGATGCTGGCCAGCATGGAGTTGATGGAGCGCACGGCGTAGCCCTGCTGCTGCAAATGCTGCTTATAGGAAATGACCAGCTCCTTGGTCACAGGCCGTCCGGCGGCGAAGCCCGAAAAGACAGTAACATCCCGCAGGTACTTTTCCACAGTAGCAGGGCTTTTTTCCTCCCGGAGCAGCTGCTTCTGAAACAATCGGATCCGGTTTGGGGTAAGGATTTTCTCCTTCATATGGTAGCCTCCTCTTTTATTTTACGGGTACAAAGATATTTTACCCCGAATTTTTGAACGAAGACAAAAAAGATGGGTGTTTCTTTATCGAATTATGGTTTTTTCAGGATTTGACAATCGGAGTAAGCCGTCATATAATATTCTGGCAAAAAACAGAGAAGGACGTGATTCGCGTTATGGATGCCCGGCACAATTCCCTGATAGAAGGCTCCATATGGAAGGGTATGCTGGTGTTTGCCCTGCCGGTATTTCTGGGAAATCTGCTACAGCAATTTTACAATGCCTTTGACTCCTGGGTGGTCGGCCACTTCATCGGCGGCACGGCCCTGGCGGCGGTAAGCTCCTCGGGCAGTCTGGTGTATATGATGCTCAGCTTTTTCAACGGCGTCGCCATGGGCGGCGGCGTGGTCATCGCCAATTTATTCGGGGCGAGAAACTACGGGGAAATGCGGAAGGTGATCCACACGGAGATCCTGTTCGGCCTGGCGGCCGGCGCGGTGCTGACCGTGTTCGGTGTGGCCTTTACTCCCACCATCCTGGGCTGGATGGGCACCCCGGAATCGGTGCTGCCCCAGGCGATCCGGTATTTCCGGTTCTTCTCCTATGGTATTGTTTTTTCGGTGATGTATAATGTATTTGTGGGTATCCTCCACGCTGTGGGAGACAGCCGCCATCCTCTGATTTTTCTGATGATCTCCAGCCTGATCAACGTGGTGCTGGATCTGCTGTTCGTGGCGGTGCTGAAGCTGGGAGTAGGAGCGGCCGCGGCGGCTACCACCATTTCCCAGGGCATCAGCGCGCTGCTGTGCTGTGTGCATCTGTCACGGGTCAGGGAGGAGCCCTATGGGATCCGGATGGGGGAGCTGCGGTTCCATCGGGAGAGCTTGGAGAAAATTCTCCGGTTTGGCCTGCCCTCCGGGGTGCAGAACTCTGTCATTGCCCTGGCCAACGTGGTGGTGCAGAGCAACATCAACGCCTTTGACGCTGCTGCTGTGGCGGGCTGTGGGGCCTACTCCAAGCTGGAGGGCTTCGCCTTCCTGCCCATCACCTGCTTTACCCAGGCCCTGAGCACCTTCGTGGGCCAGAATCTGGGAGCCCACCGGCACGACCGGGTGAAAAAGGGCGTGACCTTTGGAATCGGCTGCGCGGTGATCCTGGCGGAGGTGATCGGCGTTGTCTCCTACATGCTGGCGCCTCAGCTGATCGGCTTCTTCAACGACCAGCCGGAGGTGGTGGATTTCGGCACCCGGCATATGCGAACCATCTGCCTGTTCTACTGCCTGCTGGCCCTGTCCCACTGCATTGCCAGCATTATGCGGGGCGCGGGAAAGGCCACGGTGCCTATGGTCACCATGTTGATCTGCTGGTGCGTGATTCGGGTGGCCTATATTACCATTGCGGTGCGGTTCGTGCCGAAGCTGGAAACGGTGTCCTGGGCCTACCCCATCACCTGGACCTGTAGCAGTATTGTGTTCCTGATCTATTTCTTCAAGGCGGACTGGATTCACACCTTTGACCGGATGGAAGCAAAGAGAAAACAGGCATAAAATAATGCCCGGCGGGACATCCGCCGGGCGTTTCTATTATAATAAGGTAGGAGCATCAATTTTGCTCTGTGGGAATGGGGCGATCCAGGGTGCGCAGAACGTGGATCTGAATGGGAATGGCGCAGGCGAAGGTCAGCACATCTGCCACGCTCTGGGATATCTGCACGCCCAGAAGACCGAAGAGGAGAGGCAGGATCAGTACCGCGGGGATGAAGAACACACCCTGACGGGCAGCCGCCAGGAAGGTGGCAGGGCCGGTGCGGCTGATGGCTTGTTCCAGCATATTGCTCATAACCACCCAGCTTTGCAGAGGGAAGGTCAGGCACTGAAGCCGCAGGGCTATGGCGCCCCACTGAATGACCTGGGGATCGTCCCGGAACAGGGCGATCAGCTTGGGCGCAAAGCAGAAGCCCAGGGCGCCCATGAGCAGGAGAATACAGGCGGAGATTTTTACACAGAAGTAGAAGCCCCGCTTCACCCGGTCATAGAGCTTCGCGCCGAAGTTGAAGCCGCAGACGGGCTGGAAGCCCTGGCCGAAGCCGATCATGGCAGAGCCGCCGAACATCATGATCCGCTGCACCACGCTCATGGCGGCGATGGCGGCGTCGCCGTAACCGCCGGCGGCATGGTTCAGGCAGATGGTAGCCAGAGACCCCAGACCCTGCCGGGCAAGGGAGGGCAGACCGCCCTGGATGATGGTACGGAAGTAGAACCACTTGAACTGAACCTTTTTCACGTTCATGGGGATATTGCCGCCCCGGTAGCAGCCTGCCAGCAGCACACAGAAGCTGACCAGCTGGCTGATGATGGTGGCCCAGCCCGCACCGGCGACCCCCATGTGGAAGCCGAAAATCAGCAGGGGATCCAGGCCGATGTTCAGCACAGCGCCGGCGGTAATGCCCATCATGGAGTAGACGGTGCTGCCCTGGAAGCGGAGCTGGTTGTTGAGCACCAGGGAGGCGGTCATCCAGGGAGCGCCCAGAAGAATCACCCGCATGTAGGAGCGGGTATAGGGGAGAATGGTATCTGTGGAGCCTAAGAGGTATGCCAGGGGCGTCAGGAAGATCTGGCCCAGAATGCAGATCACGGCGCCTGCGATGAGCGCCAAAACAAAGCCGGTGGCGGACATTTTAGAGGCTTCTTCGTAATTTTTCTTGCCCATTTCCCGGGACATATAGTTTCCGCTGCCGTGGCCGAAGAAGAAGCCCACAGCCTGAATGATGGCCATGACGGAAAAAACCACGCCAATGGCGCCGGTGGCCGCGTTGCTGTGGAGCATACCAACAAAGTAGGTATCTGCCATATTATAGAAGGAGGTGACCAACATACTGATGATGCAGGGCACGGCCAGACGGCAGATCAATCCCTCCACAGGGGGCTGGGTCATTTGCACAAACTTTTTTTCTTGTTCATCCATTGGGGAAAATACCTTCTTTCTCAACATTCTCAATTCACAATCCCCATTATATTCCATATTCCATCGAAAATCAACAGGAAATCGGGATAAGCCATTCCGGAAACGAAAAGCCCGCCGGAGGTTTGGCTCCGGCGGGAAAAATGGGGTTATTGGGCGTTTAAAACGATGGCGTTGACGGCTTCCATCAGATCCACCATATACACACGCTTGATAAGCGCGGTGGGTGTTCCGTCCACCACAGCCAGGCAGTTGCTGCCGTCCTGGCGGTACAGCTGGAGCTTCACGGTGGGGAAGCCCTCGTTGTTTAAATGAAGGGTCAGAGAGATCTCTTCCTTATCGGTGGGTTGATCGTCGGTGAAGTCTTCAACGGTGAGGTTCAGCAAGGCGCTGCCCAGGTCGTCGGTTTCGATTTCTTCACCCTGATAGTACCAGAGGATCTTGTCACTGTCCTCCTGGGATGCGGCCTCCTCTTCCTCTGTGCCTTTTACCGTGGTGAGGGTATAGCTGCGGTCGTCCATAGTTACGTCCATGGAGGTGATATCATCAAAATCTCCCCAGAACAGCTCCTGATGGCGTAGATCGTTGTAGGAGACTTTGGTCAGGGTGTCATACAGCTCCTGGCTGATGTTGTAGACAATGGGAGAATCCCCAAAGCGGAGATAGCAGGGGATGTCCTCCTCTTCGGCTTCCGCCTCTGAGGCGGCCTCCGCTTCCTTGACGGCCTCCGGATCCCGGCTGATATGGAGGGTGAAGGCCTTCTCCTCGTCCTGGGAACGGTAGTTTACGGTCACGGTCAGCTCGGGATCATCCAGACCAAAGGAGGCAAGCGCTTCCTGAGTGGCGTTGTAGGTGGCGTAATCTGTCAGGTTCAGACCCTCCAGACTGTCCAAGTAGCTTTCCACCCGCTGGGTGTCCAGGGGCTTGTCATCTGCAAAGTACACATCGTCGGCAAGATAGGACTTGCCGCTTTCCTCTTCATAGCGGAGGGTGTAGTTTTCCGCACCGGTAAAGGTCATGTCGATGACATCGGCAATCTCCGGGGCCTCGTCATTTTGAATCATATCCCGGAGGGTGAGCTGGAAATCCTCCATGGGATCCTCCGAAATCAGATAGGCGTTGCCATCGTCCAGGCTCAGGTACCGCTGGGAATCCATCTGGCTGAAATCACCCAGGGAAACGGTGTACTGATCGTCTTCTGTGGCGAAGGAGATGGTGCATTCCGGCTGGGTAAGGCCATACTGGCTGTAGTCCTCCACGTCCTCAATGACAAAGGCAGCACTGAGGGAAGAAAACCAGCTGAGCAGATCGTTTACATGGTCTTCGTCCACAGGGAAGGCATCGTCTTCATCCCAGCGCCAGACCCCGTCGGTATCCCGGCGGAAGGAAAGACTTTCGTCCTCGTAGCTCCAGGACAGAGTTTGCACATCCTCAGTGGGAATTTCCAGAATCACCTGGCCGCCGACCCGGATGTTTTCCTTGTGGCTTTCATATCGCGTCATGGCAAAGGTGGCGGCACTTATCAATACCAGAACACACAGAAGCAGAGCAATGCGTTTAGACCGATTCATTCTGATGTTTCCTCCTTACGATCATGACCCAGACACCGATAAGCAGATAGGTCAGCGGGAATACGCCGATCATCAGGGTTTTCAGGGTGGAAGCGGTGGAGTCGGTGATGGTCAGATAGTTGTAGTTTAAGGATTTGCTGCGGATGGCCATGGCCTCGCTCTCACCGATGAGCTGGGACAGGCTGTTCATGGCAAGATCCAGATTGGCGCCGGAGGAGAAGGCGTTATACATATCCGTCAGGAAGTCGGAGGAGGAGAACCAGATGATCTGACCGCCGCTTTCGTGCTCGATAGACACACCCAGGGCAAAGGGGCCGTCAATGTCCCCGTCCTCCTTGTCGTAGGTGCTGAGACCGAAGCCCGCGGCCTTGCTGAAGGAGGTGTCAGAGGTGGTCAGAAGCTGGGTCACAGTGGCGTCCGCGGATTCGCCGGTGACCTTCATGCCCTGGGCGATGGGCAAAATGGCGTAATAGTGGGCTTCCATCAGGGAATTGGTGACAGGGCTGCTGTTTAAGTCCGGTAGCAGCACATAGGGATAGCCAAAGCCGTAGTGCTCCCGGTCACCCTCCACCACAACGCCCTCCTGTACCGTGACATGGTAATCGGCCAGAATGGAGTTGAGGTTACTCAGCTCCCCATCCTCTACAGGGCCTGCCATCACCAGCAGCTTGCCGCCTTCGGTGACGTATTGGGCGAGCATATCCCCTTCCTCCTGGGAGATGTCGCTTTGGGGCGCGTAAATGAGAATGGCGTCGGCGTCCTCGGGAATTTCGTCCACGGTGAGCAGGGACAGATCGGATACGGTCATGTTTTCCTTTTCAATCTGGTCGGCAAAGGTTTCAGGCAGGTCGCCCTCTCCGTGGCCCTGAAGCCGGTAGATCACAGGCAGCTCCTCGCTTACACAAAAGTCGATGGCGGAGGTGATGGCGCCTTCTCCGTCGAAGGAGGTGGTATAGGTGTAGGAGTACATGTCGGATCCCTGAAGGTAGATGTCATCATAGGCGATGTACCGGTACTTGTCCCCGGATTCCACAATCAGACTGTTATTGTGCACCGTTTCCGCCGTATATTGCTGGGTGAAGGTGGGGAAGACATCCGGGTTCTTCTTTACTACGGTAATGTGGTCGGAAAGGCTTTCGTATTTACTCAGCAGGTTCCGAATCACGTCGTCCTCCTGGTCGGACTGGACGATCCAGTAGATGGTGACATCCTTTTCCAGGTTGTTCACCACTACCTTGGTGTTGCTGGTGATGGAATAGAGCTTGCTGGCGCTGATGTCGAACTGGGTCATGGTGCTGGGCAGCACAGAGGCGAAGATATTTATTACAATCAGAATGGCCAGAACCACAGCGGTGACCGCCAGACTGTAGCCGCCGCCCCGGAGAGCCAGAGACTGTCCTCCATTCTCTGCCTGGGGCTTTTTCAAAATGGGTTTGCGCATCAGTTATACCTCCTCTTTTCCAGAGACTGGACGGACAGAAACAGGAAGAAGACGATCACCGTCAGGTAATAGACGATGCCTGTCATGTCGAATACCCCGTTTACGAACTTATAAAACCGCTCAAACAGGGAAAGGGTCTCCATGATCTTGGGCAGCAGACCTTCAAAGGCGCTGACATCCGCCCAGCAGAAAATGGTTTCCACAGCAATCAGCCCCAGGGTGATCCAGTAGGCCAGAGTGTTGTTCCGGGTGATATGCCGGATCACCAGGCCCAGAATCAGGATCAGAACCAGCAGGGCGATGATGGAGCCGGCGGCGGTGGAGGAAGTGTATTCCGCCAGGGAGACGGAGTAATAGTTAAACAGAATCACGGCAATGCCGATTCCGGCGGCGAAGCCCTGATTGTCCGTCAGCGAGGAAATGAACACGCCAACGGCAATGAGCGCGGCGCCCAGCAGGAAGAAGGCAAACAGAGAGCCGTAGGCGGTGAGCAGATACACCTCTCCGTATTGGGCGAAAATCAGGGGATACAGGGCAATCAGGCACAGGGGCAGAAGATACACGATCAGCAGCGCCAGGTATTTCCCCAGAATGACCTGGGTAGTGGAAACGGGCAGGGAATAGAGCAGCTGGTCGGTTTTCTGCTTCCGCTCCTCGGCAATCACCCGCATGGTGAGAATGGGGACAATGACCACGAAGATCAGGCAGCCGAAGCTCAACACAAATTCAAAGTTGCTCACCGCCGCCTGAAGGTTATACAGCATGGCGCCAATTCCCACAAACATCAGCAGAAAGGCACCGAACACATAGGCGGTCAGGGAGTGAAAGTAGGTGCGCAGTTCATGTTTGAATACAGCAATCATGCTTCCGTGTCCTCCTTGTTTTCGGATAGTTCAATGAAGACATCCTCCAGGCTGGCCCTCCTGACAGTGATTTCCAGCAGAACCAGATTTTGCCGGGCAAAGGCCTGGAAGAGGGTACGCCGCAGGGCCTCCATATCTTCACAGTCGGTCTTCAGTACCGCATTGCAGCGGTTCTCTGTGACTGTCAGCTTGGAATCGGTGATGTGGGGAATCTGGCTCAAGACCTGGGAAACCTGCTCCTGAGTGCCCTCCGCGGTGAGCAGAATCTCGCCTCCGGAGCGCATCTTCTTTTCCAGGTTTTCCGGGGTGTCAAAGGCTACCAGCCTGCCATGGGAAATCATGAGAATCTGGTCGCAGATGGTCTGCACCTCGGAGAGAATGTGGGAGCTGAAGATCGCGGTATGGGTTTTGCCCAGAGACTTGATCAGATCCCGGATCTCAATGATTTGCAGGGGGTCAAGGCCTACCGTAGGCTCGTCCAGGATGATGACCCTGGGGTCTCCCAGCAGAGCCTGGGCAATGCCAACACGCTGCTTATAGCCCTTGGAAAGGGTGGAGATCCGCTTGTTTCTCACGGAAGCAATGCCGGTCTGCTGCACCACGTCCTCGATCTGGGCGTTCAGGGCGTCTCCCCGGAGACCCTTGGCTTCGCCCACGAAGCGCAGGTATTCCAGGGGAGATTCGTTCATGTACAGAGGCGGCTGCTCCGGCAGGTAGCCGATCTGCTTTTTGGCCAGATTGGGCTGCTCGAAGATGTCAAAGCCGCCTACGGTGACGGTTCCGGAGGTGGCGGACAGGCAGCCGGTGATGATGTTCATGGTGGTGGATTTTCCCGCGCCGTTTGGCCCCAGGAAGCCGTAGACGTGGCCTTCCCCGATTTCAAAGGACAGGTCGTCCACGGCCAGATGATCCCCATACCATTTGCTTAAATGGGAGACAGATATCATGGTGTTTCCTCCTTGCTTGTGATTGTGAATATCAGTATAGGCCGGAAAGCTGAAGAGACACTGAAGAATTCGGTGAACAAACTATGAAAAAACCATGGACGGAAATTTAGGGCCTGTTTGCCTATTGCCTGAAAGTGGAAATTGTGTTATGATAGGGGAGACTAAGGAGGCGGACTCTGGATATGAAATATTACCTTTCCACAATCGGCGCTGACAGCACCCTCGTTGCCCGGAAATACGGCCTGGGCCTGGAAATTGCTGAGTTCTGCACCGCCTCCAATATGGACGACGGATTTCCGGAATGGAATGCCCGGGTGAAGGAGGAGATGGAGGGAATCCCATTCAGAATCCTCCACGCCCCCTTTAACGAGCTGTTTCCCTGCGCGGTGGATCCCAAGGCCCGGGCTTTGGCAGTGGAACGCTACCGTCAGGCCATCGCCCTGGCGAAGAATTACGGGGCAAAAAAGGTTGTCATCCACGGCGGATTTCAGCCCTATCTATACTATCCGGTGTGGTATGTGGAGCAGTCCATTCTCTTCTGGAAGGACTTCCTGAAGGAAGAGCCCGGTGTGGAGATCGTGCTGGAAAACGTGCTGGAGCCGGAGCCGGAAATGCTCCGGGACATAGCCGCCGGTGTGGATCACCCCGGATTTCAGCTGTGTCTGGACGTGGGCCATGTGAACGCCTATTCGAAGAAAAGTCCCATGGTGTGGCTGGAGGCCCTTGCGCCAAGGCTCAACCATTTCCATATTCACAACAACGACGGCAGCTGGGATACCCACAGCCCTCTGATGACAGGCACCATTCCCATGAAAAAGCTGCTGGAAGAGGCAGACAGACGCTGCCCGGAGGCCACCTTCACCCTGGAGCTGCAGGAGACGGAAGGGTCGGTAAGATGGCTCAGGGAGAATCATTTTCTGAAAGAGGAATTTTGAATGCGGGAAAACGACCACTCTTTTTTTCAAAACCGGCAGTGTAAGTATTTCCCCTGTCACGATGGCCCGGAGGAAAATTTTAACTGCCTGTTCTGCTACTGCCCCCTGTATGCCTTGGGAGACGGATGCGGAGGCAATTTTCGGTATACGGAAAAGGGAATCAAGGATTGCAGCAGGTGCCGGATTCCCCACAGCCCGGGAGGCTATGACTATATTCTGAAGAACTTCAGCAAGATATCAGACCTTGCAAAGAAAAACCGAAAGAAGGAAAGCGCCATGTCTTTGGAAAACTACATTCGCCAGGTCAGCCCCTTGGATGAAGGGGCTATGGAAAAGGCCAGAGAGCGGCAGGCTCAGCTTGCCAAGCCGCCCGGAAGTCTGGGACGACTGGAGGAGCTGTCCATTCAGCTGGCAGGCATCACCGGCCAGGTGCATAACAAAATCGAGAAGAAGCACCTCCTGGTCTTTGCCGGAGACAACGGCGTGGTAGCGGAAGGGGTGGCAAGCTCCCCCCAGTCCGTGACATTGATGCAGACCATCAACCTGACCCGTGCGAAGACCGGCGCTTCGGTGCTGGTGAAGCACTTCGGTGGTGAGATTACCGTCTGTGATGTAGGTGTCAACGCGGATATCACAGATCCCAAGGTGCTGAACCGGAAGATCGCCTACGGCACTCAGAATATGCTCTACGGCCCGGCCATGACCCGGGAGCAGGCAGTCCGTGCGGTGGAAACCGGCATTGCGCTGGCCCTGGATACGGAAGCGGATGTATATGGTATCGGTGAAATGGGGATCGGCAATACCACAACCTCCTCTGCGGTGCTCTCCGTGCTGCTGGGCGCGGATGTGGAAACCGTCACCGGACGGGGCGGCGGCATTACCGATGGGGCCTTCCTCCGGAAGAAGGAGGTCATCCGTCAGGCCATCGCTTTGAATCAGCCTGACCGGGAAGATGTGATCGACGTGCTGTCCAAGGTGGGCGGCTTTGACATTGCCGCCATGTGCGGCGGCTTCATCGGCGCGGCTATCCGCCACAGACCGGTGGTCATTGACGGATTCATTTCCGTGGTGGCGGCCCTGTGCGCCGTCCGGCTGTGCCCCAATGTGCGGGGTTACCTGATCCCCAGCCACGCCTCTTATGAAATTGGCTACAAGCTCGCTATGGAGGCGTTGGACTTGCAGCCTATTTTCCTGCTGGGAATGCGGCTGGGTGAGGGCAGCGGCTGCCCGTTGGCCTTTGAGATTCTCAGTGCCGCCTGCGGCATTATCAACGACATGGCCACCTTTGACCAGGCAGGCATTGACGACGGCTATCTGGATGAGATCCGGGAGGGAGACAAGTTCTCTGTGGAGGGTGCGAAATGACCTTTTTCATCTCCGGCGGGGCAAAAAACGGTAAATCCTCCCTGGCCCAGGAGCTGGCGGTTGCCCTCTCCGGGGAAGAAAAGCGATACTATGTGGCAACCATGATCCCGGTAGACGAGGAAGACCGGGAGCGAATCCGCCGCCATGTGGCGGATCGGGCCGGACTGGGATTTGAGACGGTGGAGTGCGGGAAAAACATCCTGGACTGCCTGGAAGTTGCCGATCCTTCTGCCACCTTCCTGGTGGACAGCGCCACGGCCCTGCTGCAAAATGCCATGTTTCCGGCGGAAAGGAACTACGAAATGGATCTGGACGCCGCGGAGCGCTGTGCCCGGGAGCTGATGGAATTTGCGGGAATCGTAAAGAACGCCGTCTTCGTCAGCGACTACATCGCCTCCGACGGGGATCGGTATTCGGAAAGTACGGAGATGTACCGCAGATGCCTTGCCGGGATCGATTGCCGGCTGGCTGCGGTGTGCGACACGGTGGTAGAGGTTGCCGCCGGAAACCGGATCGTCCACAAGGGGGTGCTGCCCCTGTGAAAACTTATCTTCACGCCTTTGTCATGTGCCAGAGCATGTTCTGTGCCATTCCCTGCCCGGGAAATATCTGGGATGAAAAGGCAAGGGACAAAATGCTGGTATGTCTGCCCCTGGTGGGCCTGGAAATGGGTATGCTTTGGTGCGCTCTGGGATGGCTGATTCGGTTTCTGAGCCTGCCTGGGTTGCTCAGAGGTCTGGTGCTGGCGGTGTATCCCTTCCTGGTCACAGGCTTTTTGCACCTGGACGGCTTTATGGATGTGACGGACGCGGTAAAGTCCTGCCGGGACCTAAACCGCCGCCGGGAAATTCTGAAGGATTCCCATGTGGGAAGCTTTGCGGTGATCGGCCTGGTTTTGCTGGCGCTGGCCCAGTTTGCGTTTTTTGCTTCTGTCCCGGAAGAAGCGCCCCTTGGCATTCTTTGCCTGATCCCGGCGGTGAGCCGGTGCGGCTCTTCCCTGGCGGTGGCCATGCTGCCGGCCATGTCCACCAGTCAGTACGCGGGACAGAAAACGAACAGAGGACATGTGTGGCTCCTTTTGGGGATGCTGGGCATGTTCCTGTTGGCAGGCGTCTGCCTTTGGGGGAAATACGCTCTTGTACTGCTTGGGGTCACGGTGGGCTACGCCCTGGCCCTTCGGAAAGGATATACGTCCCTTCAGGGGATGAACGGAGACATCGCGGGCTATGCCCTGACCATGGGAGAACTGTGGGGCATTGGGGTATACGCTCTGTTGTAAGGAAACACTGAATAAATCGTCTGCGGCTGAGCAGTGGGTATTTTGACCCATTCGTTCAGGTCTAAAAACGGGAAATACATACAGTATTCCTCCGCTTTTAGACCTTTCGCCTGAGCCAAAATCTCTCACTGTCAGCTCTTGACGATTTAATCAGTGCTTCCAGTAAGGAGAAAGCTATGATTTTGATTATCGGCGGCGCCTATCAGGGGAAGCTGACCTATGCGAAAAAGGCCTTCCAGGTGAAGGACGAGGAGATTTATACCTGTCAGGGTACTGAAATCGATTTTTCCAAACGGTGCATCCGGGAAATTCAGGAATTCAGCTATGCCTGTCTTCAGGCGGGGAAGGATCCCCTGGAATATCTGAAGGTGCACCGGGCAGAATGGGAGGATTGCATTTTCATCTGCCGGGACATTTTCTGCGGCGTGGTTCCCGTTGACCCGGAGATCCGGGATTGGCGGCAGGAAACCGGACGGCTGAGCCAGTATTTGACAGGAGAAGCAAAGGAAGTCATCCGGATTTTCTGCGGGTTGGAGCAAAAGCTAAAATGAAGGTCATATTGATCCGCCATGGAAAAACGGAAGCCAATGAGCGGCACCTCTACTGCGGAAGCACGGATCTTCCCCTGTCTCCTAGGGGAAGGGAGGAGCTGGAAAAACGCCACTATGAGGTGGGCGCTGCCCGGTTTGCTACCAGCGGCATGAAGCGGACAGAGGAAACGCTGAAGCTGCTCTTCGGGGAACGGCCCCATGAGATCCTGCCCGGATTCCGGGAGGTGGACTTCGGCGCCTTTGAGATGCAAAGCTATCAGCGGTTGAAGGAGGATCCGGCCTATCAGGCCTGGATCACCGGAGAAAATGAGAAAAACGTACCTCCTGGAGGAGAAAGCGGGGAAGCCATGACAAAACGGGTGCTTGCCGCCTGGAAAGCCGTGGTGGAAACCGGAGAAGACTGGGTGATCGTCACCCATGGAGGGGTCATTGCGGCGATACTGGAAGCCCTTTTCCCGCTGGAAGGGAAAACCCGCTACCAGTGGCAGTGCGCCCCAGGTCAGGGCTATTGCCTGAAAAGCGACATCGGAGGGTGGCAATACGCGCCCCTGCCGGAAACAGAATAAAAAACAGAGTCCACGGAAACTGGAATGGGAGGCCCCTTGGGGCCAACCCCAGCGGTACCAAGCCGCCGTATACGAACAAATGCCGCAGAGAGCCATTGGGGAAACCTGAGAAGGCCTTCTGTATCAGGGCGTTCGGAGCCGGAATACAGCCATGGATTCTACATACCTGTCAGACTCTTGGGGGTGTCGGGCAGGAGGTATTTGCGCACAAACTCCCCAAACGGGGAGTTTTTTATTTGGAGGAGATCCATATGCAAAAAACAGAAAGCCGGTTTGCTGCCTGCCATCCGGCGGTTTGCTTCGGCTTCTTTATGGGAGCCATTGGGGGGAGCATGTTTTTCCAGCATCCGGCCTATCTGCTGGTGTCGGTATCCTCCGCGGCGGCGCTGCTGCTGACGGAGAAGGGAAGAGGGGCGCTGCCGATGATCCTGGGCATGCTCCCGCTGTTTCTTGTGCTGTCCGCCATCAATCCCTTTTTTAACCACTATGGAAAACGGGTGCTGTTTACGGTATTCGGAAAGCCCTATACCCTGGAGGCCCTGCTGTATGGCACGGTGATCGCGGGAATGCTGGTGTCGGCCCTGCTGTGGTTTTCCTGCTACAGCACCGTGATGACCAGCGATAAGTTCACCTGGCTTTTCGGAAACCTTATTCCGGCTCTGTCCCTGATCCTGGTAATGGTACTGCGGCTGATCCCGGCCTACCGGCGGAAGGCCTCCCAAATTTCCGGAGCAAGGCGGTGCATCGGGAAATCTCCGGCGGCCACAGAAAACTGGAAGGATAAGGCCGTATACGGTATGTCCGTGCTTTCGGCATTGACCACCTGGGCCCTGGAAGGGGCCATTGTCACCGCCGATTCCATGCGCAGCCGGGGCTATGGAACGGCAAGGCGAACCGGGTTCCAGACCTACCGGTGGCGTGCCTCTGACGGATGGTTTGCCGCGGGGATTCTCCTTGCCTTTGGTGTGACCATTTGGGGCGCGTCTCTGGGCTGGACAAAGGCCACCTTTACGCCGGTGCTGAACATTACGCCCATTGGTGGGAGCCATTTTTTGGGGTTGCTGGCCTATGGCCTGTGCCTGATGATCCCCGCAGTTATCAACCTCAGGGAGGAAATCAAATGGAAACATTTCAGATCGAAAATTTAAGCTTTGCCTATCCCACATCCCCGGATAAGCTGGCGTTGGATCATGTGAGCCTGTCCATCCAGCCGGGAGAATACATTGCCCTGTGCGGAAGAAGCGGCAGCGGGAAATCCACTCTGCTGCGTCATCTGAAAACCGTACTGACTCCCAGCGGCAGACGGGCAGGAAGGGTGCTGTTTGACGGAATCCCGTTGGAAAGTGTGGATATGAAAAGTCAGGCGGCCCGGATCGGCTATGTGATGCAGGATCCGGACAGCCAGATCGTCACGGATCAGGTCTGGCATGAGCTGGCCTTCGGCCTGGAAAGCCTGGGCTGCGACCAGAAGACCATGCGCCTTCGGGTGGCGGAAATGGCCAGCTACTTTGGTATTCAGGACTGGTTCCACCGGAATGTTTCCGAGCTGTCCGGAGGACAGAAGCAGCTGCTGAATCTGGCCTCGGTAATGGCAATGCAGCCGGAGGTGCTGATTCTGGACGAGCCTACCAGTCAGCTTGACCCCATTGCGGCTTCGGACTTTTTAAACACCGTGCGCAAGATCAACCAGGAGCTGGGCACGACGATTCTCCTCACAGAGCATCGCCTGGAGGATGTGCTCCATGGGGCAGACCGGATGATCGTCATGGAAAAGGGACGGGTTATCGCCTTTGACAGCCCCAGAAAGGTGGGGCAGCTGCTCCATCGGGAAAACAGTCCCATGTTTGCCGCTATGCCCGCTCCCATGCAGATGTTCTACGGCGCCGGGGAAAGCGGGGAAAACTGCCCCCTTACCGTCCGGGAAGGCCGCACCTGGCTGACTGAGCACTTCAGGGATCAGATCATTGAGACGTCCCGCTTACCGGAGGAGCCGGAGCTTGCGGAACCCGGGGCGCCTGCCCTGGAAGTAAAGGATGTCTGGTTCCGGTATGAACGGAACAGCCCGGATATCCTTCGGGGCGTGAATCTGAAGCTGACGCCGGGGACCCTCCACTGTATCGTGGGCGGCAACGGCGCGGGAAAGTCCACCCTGATGAAAACCATCTGCGGCATTTGCAGACCCTATCGGGGAAAGGTGAAGATCGGGGGAAAGCTGCTGGATTCCTACAAGGGAAAGACCCTGTTTGTGGGAAATTTGTGTATGCTTCCCCAGGATCCCCGGAACCTGTTCGTGAAGGAAACCTTGGGGGAGGATCTGCTGGAAATGCTTCCTCCGGGAAGCAGCGCGGAGGAGATCCAGGAGATTGCGAAGCTGTGCGAAATTGACCAGCTCCTGGAAAGTCATCCCTATGACCTGTCCGGAGGGGAGCAGCAGCGAGGCGCTCTGGCAAAGGTACTGCTGACAGATCCCAAGCTGCTGTTGCTGGATGAGCCCACCAAGGGCCTGGACAATTTCTTCAAGAAAACCTTTGCCGGAATTCTGGAAAAGCTGAAAGCCCGGGGCGTGACCATATTGATGGTTTCCCATGATGTGGAATTCTGCGCCGCCTATGCCGACGCGGTGAGCATGTTCTTTGACGGTCAGATCCTGACCACCAATACCCCACGCCGGTTCTTCGAAAAGAACAGCTTTTATACCACTGCCGCCAACCGGATGAGCCGCCATGTGTTTTCCGGCGCGGTGACGGCGGAAAATGTGATTCAGCTGATCCGTCAGAACGGGGAGGGATAGAGATGGAGGTCAAAAACAAGCTGCCTCATCGGGCCTGGCTCAGCGTCCTGGTGATTTTTCTGCTGATTCCTGCCCTGGTGCTTCTGGGAGGAAAGCTGGGAGGGCGCACCTATTACCTGATAGGCGTGGGCGTGATTTTTCTCACCTGTCTGCCCTTCTTCCTGGTGTTTGAGCAGCACCGGCCTCAGGCAAGAGAGGTGGTGACCCTGGCGGTGCTCAGCGCTCTGGCAGTGGCTGCCCGGGCAGCCTTCGGGGTGATCCCTGCCTTTAAGCCGATGATGGCGGTGATCATGATTGCCGGCATGGCCTATGGGCCGGAATCTGGGTTTCTGGTGGGGGCGGTTACTGCCTTTGCCAGCAACTTCCTGTTCGGTCAGGGGCCGTGGACGCCCTGGCAGATGTTTGCCTACGGGATTGGCGGTTTTCTGGCCGGGGCCGGAGTGCGGCTGAAGCTGCTGCCGGAAAAGAAGCTGCCTATGGCGGTGTTCGGCTTCTTTGCGGTGGTACTGGTGATTGGGCCAATACTGGACACTTGCAGCGTTTTTACCATGCCCACCCAGGTGAACAGAACCACGGCCGCAGCCATCTATCTGGCAGGCTTTCCCTACAATGTCACCCATGGGCTTTCTACCCTGGTGACCCTCTACCTGGTAGGAGAGCCGATGCTGGGAAAGCTGCGGCGGATTCAGCGAAAGTACGGCGCGGTAGAGCCGTGGGAAGATTTAAAAGAGAGACCATCAGATACAGAGAAAGGGAGATTATCATGACAGATGTGGAACTTTTGGAAATGATACGGGAGGAAGGCTTTGCCGCCGCGTTCATTGACCCCAAGGACATTCCGGTAACACCGGCCTTCCGGATGTTCTGCGAGGAAAACCGGTGCGGAAAATACGGAGCCAACTATTCCTGCCCGCCGGACTGCGGCACGGTGGAGGAGCTTCAGGCGAAGCTTCTTCGGGAGGAAAAGGCAATCATTCTCTCCTCCCACTGGGAGGTGGACGGGTATGACGACAAGGAAGCCGTCCAGTTTGCCAGGAAGGCCCACAACCAGGCCATTCGTCGGGTGATCAAAGGGGTCAGGGAAGGCGGTTGGGATGGCTTTGCTGCCGGGTATGGCGGATGCAATCTCTGCACGCCCTGCAAGCGGGTGGAGAATCAGCCCTGCGCTTTCCCGGATCAGCGGATCAGCTGTATGAGCGCCTACTGCATCAATGTGTCGGAGCTTGCGCAGAAATGCGGCATGGAGTTTTCCTGGGATCCGGAGAAGCTGTACCTGTTCGGTATGATCGCCTACCACAAGCCATAAAGAAAACGGGCACGGGGAGACCTGTGCCCTCAAGCCATCGAAAATCCCCTTTGGGGCTTTCCGATGGAAAGGTTGGCAGTCTGCTTAGCGCACTCCTTGTGCGTCTTTGACGCACAACTCGCACACACGCAGCCTGAGAGGTATGTTTTGCCACGCACATGTCGC
>CAYMWT010000015.1:1575-18767 GCA_964394055.1 uncultured Oscillospiraceae bacterium | reverse complement strand
CCGTCTCTCCTGCTTTTCGCATCAAACCGCCGCGCCCGCGTTGACACACTTGACAAGGTATTCAGGAGAAGACGAATCGTCGTCACGTTCGGAATTCTCTTGCTTCCTGTCCACAGGTAGTATAACCGGAAGTCGGCGAAGCATTCGGAGGAATTGTATGG
Source organism: uncultured Oscillospiraceae bacterium (assembly GCA_964394055.1). Lineage (GTDB taxonomy): Bacteria > Bacillota > Clostridia > Oscillospirales > Oscillospiraceae > Faecousia. The sequence goes on along the minus strand of CAYMWT010000015.1, from coordinate 18,606 downwards.
AAAAATTTGTGACCCTGCTGATCCCGGCCCTGCTGGCGGTGCTGATGGTGTGGGTGCTGTTTCAGCCCATCCGGCTGATGTTCAAAATCGGACTGCATTCCCTTTGCGGCTTTGTCTGCCTGTGGCTGCTGAATACAGCGGCGGGACTGACGGGAATCTTCTTTCCCATCAACGCGGTTACGGTTCTGACAGCGGGATTTCTGGGCCTGCCGGGAATTGGGATCATGGCATTGCTGGCGGTTCTTTAGACTATCCAAACAAATCGCTGTGTGACCCGGTACGGGTCAGGTACAGAATCAGCTCGTTTCCATCGATCTCGTAAATCAAAAGCCAATCCGGGGTAATATGACACTCCCGGCAACCGGAAAAATCCCCGGTGAGAGGATGATCCCGGTTCCGATCCGGGAGCGGCTGTCCCATGGCAAGGGTTTTGATGACACCGGTGAGAAGGCGGATGTCGTATCCCCGCTTTTGTACCCGTTTTAAATCCTTTTGAAATTTTGTAGTGGGCCGGATATCATACATCTTTCAGCAGCTCCTTCATCATGTCGTCCACATCGGAATACACTTTTCCCATGGACGGGTCTGCCTTCATGCGGCGCACTTCCCGCAAGGCCTCTTCCGTTTCAGCGTTTGGCTTCTCACTGCCGATTTCAAAAGGAATCCGGTACTCCCGGACGGCTTTCTTGGCGAAAATATTAAATGCGGTTGTCATGGTCATGCCCATGTCGGCGCAAAAGGCTTCAAACTGACGCTTTAATTCGGAATCCATGCGGATGTTGACGCTTGTATTTGCCAACGAAATCAACTCCTTTCTCAATGTATATCTATTGTATGCTATTTTTAATACGATGTCAACAAAATAAAGCAGGACTGCGGCAAACCTTCTTTACCGCAGTCCTAATTTTGTGTTTACTCCGGGGCTTTTTCAGGAGCGATCATATGGACATTCAGGTGGGGATAAGTCATTTCAATGCCCTGCTCGGCGAAGATGCTGCTGATCCGCTGGTTGATGGCAAAGTACACATCCCAGTAATCCCCGGACTTCACCCAGACCCGGAGGCTGTAGGAAATGGCGCTGTCACCGTAGCCGGTGAGCACGGCCACAGGGGCAGGCTCCAGAAGCACGTTGTCCAGGGTTCCGGCCTGTACCAGGGCGTCGATCACCTGCTGGGGCGGGCAGTCGTAGGAGGCGGTGACGGCGATGTCCACTCTCCGGGTCTCGGCGGCGGAGAAGTTCACGATCTGGGCGGCGGTGACGGCGCTGTTGGGGATGGAGATGAGCTTGTTGTCCGGAGTGGAGAGCATGGTGTAGGTCATGTTGATCTCCTTAACCGTGCCGGACTGGCCGGCAATTTCCACGAAGTCCCCGGAATGGAAGGGATGGGTATAGAGAATGGTAAAGCCGCCGATGACGTTGGACACCATGTTTTGCAGGGCCAGGGAAAGGGCCAGGGTCATGACGCTGGCCAGAGCCACAATGCCGGTGACGTCGATGCCCAGGGCGGAGGCCACGCTGAGGCCCAGAATCAGGTACAGCGCTACCTTGCACAGTGAGGTAATCAGGCTGTGAGCCGCTTTTTCCAGCCTGGATTTTTCCAGGGCGTTTTTCAGAAGCTTCACAAGAACACGAATGACGAAAATCCCCGCTACCAGCAGGATCACAGCAAAGCAGATGCTGTGAAAGGTGGGGCCTTTGAGGAAATTGACCAGGGTATCCAGCATGAAATTCGATTCCTTTCCATGAGTGATTTTCAGCATTATACCGCAAACCGGCAGAAAAGGCAAGATAAATGGAAATATTAATCCCAACTTAATAAACGACCCTCTTTTTTCTTAAAAGAAAGAATGGTATAATAACCCCAAGACAAAGAGAAAGAGGGAGTGCCCCATGTACAACGTACTGATATGTGACGATCAGCCGGATATTGTCAACGCTCTGAAAATTTACCTGACCCCGGAAGGATACCAGCTTTACGAAGCCTACAACGGCCAGGAGGCCCTGGACATTGTGAAAAACAATGAGATCCACTTGATCCTCATGGATGTGATGATGCCCGGCATGGACGGCATTACCGCTACGGCGAAGATCCGGGAATTCAGCAATGTGCCCATCATTCTCCTCACCGCCAAGTCGGAGACGGAGGACAAGGTTCTGGGCCTGAACGTAGGGGCGGACGACTACATCACCAAGCCCTTTGTGCCTGTGGAGGCTCTGGCCCGGGTGCGCTCCCAGCTGCGGCGGTACGCAACCCTGGGCGCCTGTCCGGAACCCAACAGCGGCACCATTGCCATCGGCGGCATTGTGCTGGACGACCGGACGAAAACCGTGACCGTGGAAGGGGAGAACGTGGCCCTGACCCCTACGGAATACGCCATTTTGCACCTGCTGATGACCAACCCCGGCAAGGTCTTCTCCACCAAGCTGCTCTACGAGTCCGTATGGCAGGAGGCGGCCTTAGGCAGCGAAGGGGCTGTGGCAGTGCACATCCGGCACCTGCGTGAGAAAATCGAGATCAATCCCTCAGAGCCCCGGTACCTGAAGGTGGTCTGGGGCCAGGGATATAAATTGGAGGGGAAGGCTTGATGAAATATCATATTGGGGTGAAATTCCTTGCCATCTTCCTGTGCGCGGCCTGTCTGCTGGGCGCGGTGGGAAGTGCCGCGGGAATGGTGGTGCTGTCGGAGCTGGATCTGTATAACAACACGGTGGACGAGGTTCTGGAAAAGCAGTTTCAGGACAGTGCCCGGGAGTTTGCGCGGCAGGCGGCGCTCCACTATGCCAGCGTGGAGCTGGGCGGCTGCCCGGAAAGGCTGGTATCCAATTACTATACGAACCAATGGTATTATGGAGACGCGGAATATGAATACGGCTATGCCATTTTGGATGCCGAGGGCAATGTGGTAGCCGGAAGCAATACGGAGATACCGGAATCCGGGAGAAGCTACAGCCAGAATGTCTACCCGGTGACGGGTCAGTACATGTATCTGGTGTCTCAGACGCCGAGGATCGAGGAGGATCAGACTTCTTCCGTAAGCGTCTACGATTCGAATGGCCCTCTGGGAGGGGAATACGGGGTATATGACGGGATCCCGGAAGTTGGCGTGAAAATTTACGAGGTATCCCTGGGCTTTGGCGGAGAGGACCCTTCCGGGGCATGCTACGGCGGATCGGACAGCATGGGCATCCTGTACCATGACACTCCCACCAGTGTTTACTTCGAATTCACGGATAAAGAGCTTCTGCATCAGTGGGTAAATTCCGAAGATATGTCACAGCTGAATTACATCGCCTTCCAGGACGTAAACGGCCAGGTGGTCTATGAAGCCGCCGCTCCCGTGGGAGATATCGAGCTGGAATGGGATAATGTGAACGGCTGGCTTGCCATACTGGCAGTCAGAAATCCTTCCAATACCGGCGCTTCCCTGACCAGTGTCTATGCCGCCCAGTTCTATAGCCTGAACGATCCGGAGCAGGTGGCCTTTGCGCTCTACGGAGACGATGCCATCGGCGAAATGTACGACGACGAAAACGGAGAACCGGTGCTGAATTTCCGCTCCGTGACAGGAGGCAGGATGAAGGCCTCCGGGGCCATTTCCGGCGGCTGGGTATCCGGAGTTGCCCTGTATGACCAGGATGGGGCCTTGATCCGGGAAAGCCAGAATCCGGGCCTGGTCACCATTACCGAGGACGGCATGGTGTATTACCACACCGCCGCGCTGGGAACCGAGCCTGTGCCCTCTCAGACCGCGGAGCCTGCCGCTCAGGCGGATACGAAAGCCCCTGAACCGGCGGAAGCCCCGGAGGAAGCACCGGAAGAGACCCCGGAGGAGGCACCGGAGGAAACCCCGGAGGACGCAGCCGACGAGGCTGGTGACGAAGACGAAATTGTCCCCCAGTCTGAGGAAGACCAGGAGGGTCAGCCCGAGGAGGGAGCCGAACCGGAGGATTCCCCTGAGGAGGAGGTACCGGAGGAGGAAACCACGGCGGAACCGGAGACCCAGCCGGAGGAAGCTCCTGAGGAGACCGTTCCCGAAACCCTTGCCACAGAGCCTGTAGCGACGGAGGCCCCGGCAGCGGCCGGGATGCCGGCTGCCCAGTCTGCCGCTTCCTACGAGATCGTGGAAACCACAGAGCCGGTGACCATCAACGGGAAGCCATTGTCGGAATATGACATTCAGACCACCTCCTATTATGACAGGGCACGGGACGTGACAATGGATGTGCAGTACGTCCTTACCCCCATGCCGGAATACACGGTGGAGCTTTATGTGGTGGACGGAACCATGCGCTATGAGTCCGTGTACACCCTGCTGCGGTTGGTTCGGAACTTCCGCAGTGACCTGTTCCTGATCCTGGGCGGCTGTCTGCTGCTGTTTGCCATCTGCGTGGTCTATCTGTGCTGTGCCGCGGGCCACAGTCCCAAGCAGACGGAGATCAGGGCAGGGGGCCTGAGCCGGATGCCTCTGGATCTGAATTTGGGCATCAGTGCCGCGGCGGCCACAGGCCTGATTTTTGGGGCGGTCTACAGTGCGGAGAACCTTTTGATGGCGAACATCGAAACGGGCTGTCTGGCGGTAGGCGGCATGGCCTTCCTGGTGAGCCTGCTGCTGGTGCAGCTGATGTACTGCTCCGCCGCTCAGTTTAAGACCCCCGGTGGCTACTGGTGGCGAAACAGCGTCTGCGGCCGGATTTTGCTGCTGTGCGGAAAGCTCCTCAAATGGATGGTCACCTACCTGCCTGGGAAGCTGGTTCGTCTGGTGAAATTCCTGTGGAATCTGGCAAAGCGGATCCTTTGCTTCCTGTGGAAGGATGTGCTGGTGCGGACGGTTCACGGCATCGGCGGACTGATTCGGAAGTTTACCGGGTTGCTGCCGCTGATTTGGCAGTGGCTGCTGGTGGGAGGCCTGATGGTGCTGGTTTGCGCCATCACCGCGGCCTGTGATGTCCTCTTCCTGGGCATTCTGATCTGCCTGGTGATCGTGCTGTATATGGCCTACTGCTTTGGCGTGCTGCTGAAGAGCGCCAAGCGGATGGGCAAGGGCGACCTGGACACCAGGGTGGACGATAAATATATGGTCGGCTGCTTTGGGGAGTTTGCCGGAGACCTGAACGACCTGGCAGGCGTGGCGGTGGTAGCCGCCCAGAAGCAGCTGAAATCCGAGCGGATGAAAACCGAGCTGATCACCAACGTATCCCATGATATCAAAACGCCGTTGACCTCCATCATTAACTATGTGGATCTGCTTCAAAAGCCCCATACGGAGGAGGAAGAGGCCATGTATCTGGAAGTGCTGGCAAGACAGTCCCAGCGGCTTAAAAAGCTGATTGAGGATCTGATGGACATGAGCAAGGCCAGCACCGGCAACATGAGCGTGGACATCACCACCCTGGACGCCGTGGAGGCGGTGAACCAGGCCCTGGGAGAATTCGCCGACAAGCTGGACAAGGCGGAGCTGATCCCTGTGTTCCGCCACGGTCAGGATTCGGCCATGATGCAGGCCGACGGACGGCTGGTATGGCGGGTGCTGAGTAACCTGCTGGGCAACGCGGTGAAGTACGCCATGCCCGGAACCCGGCTGTACATCGACCTGATGGAGATGGAGGGAAATGTGGTCATCTCCCTGAAGAACATCTCCCGGGATGAGCTGAACGTGGACGCGGAGGAGCTGATGGAGCGCTTCGTCCGGGGAGACGACTCCCGGAACACGGAGGGCAGCGGTCTGGGGCTGAACATTGCCAAGAGCCTGATGGAGCTGCAAAAGGGCCAGCTGCAATTGCTGGTGGACGGGGATCTGTTCAAGGTCACCCTGACCTTCCCCGGCGCGTAAGCTGGTATAGACCAAAAACCGGGGCTGCCTCGTGTGAGGCGGCCCCGAACTATTTTGCGTAAATGCCCTCCCCTTTGGGGAGGGTGCCCCGCAGGGGCAGGTGAGGTGGGTAAGGTTTTAGACAGCTTCGAAATCTGGTAATACCTCATCCGCCCCAGTGTTCGCACTGGGGCACCTTCCCCAAAGGGGAAGGCTGTTTCAGTCAGAAATATCAGAGGGAGTGCTCGTCCTCTTTGGCAGCCTTTGCCACTATGCCGCTGAGGGCCAGCAGGGCCAGAAGGTTGGGGATGACCATAAGGCCGTTGAACATATCGGACATGTCCCATACCAGGGAAACCTTCTGGAAGGAGCCTACGGCGATGAACACCAGGGCAATGACACCGTAAACCATCCGTGCGGATTTACGGCCATGGAACAGGGCCTTGATGTTGCTTTCCCCGAAGAAGTACCAGCCAATGATGGTGGAGAAGGCGAAGAACAGCAGACACACGGCCACAAAGGCGCTGCCGAAGCTTCCAAAGGTCTTGTCAAAGGCGGCCTGAGCCAGAGCGGTAGCGGTGAGCAGGCTGCCGTCGGCGTCCACAGTGCCCAGCACGCCGGAGGTCAGAATCACCAGGGCGGTCATGTTCAGCACCACAAAGGTGTCAATGAACACGCCGATCATGGCTACCTCGCCCTGCTCCTGGGGTTTCTTCACCTTGGCAAGGGCGTGTGCATGAGGGGTGGAGCCCATACCAGCCTCGTTGGAGAACAGGCCTCTGGCCACGCCGAACCGGACGGCTTCCTTCACACCGATGCCCAGCACGCCGCCCATGACGGCCTGGGGATTGAAAGCACCCACGAAAATGGACTGGAAGGCGGGCAGGATGTTCCGGGCGTTGAGAATAATGGCCACGAGAGAGCCTACGATGTAGAAGCAGGCCATAATGGGCACCAGCTTTTCGGTGACGGAGGCGATCCGCTTCACGCCGCCCAGGAAGATGAAGGCGCAGACAGCGGCGATGATCAGACCGGTGACGGCCTTGGGCACGCCGAAGGCGGTGAAGAAAGCGTCGCCGATGGAGTTGGACTGCACCATGTTGCCCATGAAGCCCAGGGCCAGGATGATGGCAACGGCGAAGAACACACTAAGGAATTTCCCAAGCCAGCCCTTAAACGCGGCGGTGATATAGTAGATGGGGCCGCCCAGAACCTCTCCGTCCCCGGTGACCTTCTTGTACTTCTGGGCCAGCACAGCCTCGCCGTAGATGGTGGCCATGCCGAAGAAGGCGGCGATCCACATCCAGAAGATAGCACCGGGGCCGCCGGAGACCAGAGCGGAGGCACAGCCCGCGATGTTGCCGGTGCCCACCTGGGCGGCGATGGCAGTGGCCAGAGCCTGGAAGGAGCTCATGCCCTCCTTGCCGGCCTGCTTGCCCTTGAGGCTGATGTTGCCGAAGACCCGGCGCATACCGGAGCTGAACCTGCGAACCTGGACGAACCGGGTGCGGATGGAGAAGAAGACACCGCTGCCAATGAGCAGGAACAGGAGCAGAAGATACTTGTTCCACAGAACGTCGTTGACCGCTGCCACAATGCTGGTTAAAATCGCTTCCATATACTTTCCTCTTTCTTTCTTAGACGTTTGAAGCATGGGAAAAAAGAAAGCGCCGGAAGCGTATGCTCCGGCGAAGAAAAGCCCCAGTTTTCCATGTACATGAAAAACCGGCTTTTACTCTGTCCTTTTACCTGAGAGATTCAGCATTTCTGCCTTGCACCTTCGGTACTCACGTTGGGAGATTCTCCAGAGCCACATCCATTCCTAGTCCCCGCCTGAATTCAGGCGCCTGAGAGTGTTACTCCTTCGGCAGGCTTTCGCCATTCCCCTAAGAACTTCATTTGTCAGTATTCAATTACTCCATGAGGATACAATACTTTTTATCACAAGTCAAGCGTCAGAATAAAAATCGGTATTTCTTTACAAGATAAGAGGGAATCCCGGAGAATTTCTGTACAGATTGCCCCTTTCCCATTGCCAGAAGGGGGCTTCTGTGATACAATCAAGACAGATTCACGGAAAGGAGAATGGGCTTATGTGTACTGCGCTGAGCTTTACCAAGGGAAATCATTATTTCGGACGGAACCTGGATCTGGAGGGCTCCTATGGGGAGAAGGTCTGTATCCTGCCCAGGAACGCCCCCATTGCCTACCGGCATGTGGATGCCATAGAGCGGCACTATGCCATGATCGGCATGGCCGTGGTGGTGGACGGGATGCCCCTGTACTACGACGCCGCCAATGAAAGGGGCCTGTGCATGGCGGGATTGAACTTCCCAGGAAACGCCTGCTACCATCCAAGGCAGGTGGGAAAGGACAACGTCGCACCCTTTGAGATCATTCCCTGGATCCTGGGACAGTGCGGGGATATTGGAGAGGCCCGGGAAAGGCTGAACCGGATGAACCTGGTGAACACGCCCTACTCGGAACAGATTCCCCTGGCGACCCTCCACTGGATCATCAGCGACCGGGAACGCTCTCTGGTGGTGGAATCCACGGCGGAGGGACTTCAGGTGTATGAGGATCCCGTGAGGGTGCTGACCAACAATCCGCCGTTTCCCTATCATCTGTTCAACCTGAACAACTACCGCGCCCTCAGCTCCTCCACCCCGGAAAACCATCTGGCGGAGGATGTGAGCCTGGATGTGTATTGCCAGGGCCTTGGCGGCCTGGGGCTTCCGGGAGACCTGTCCTCCATGTCCCGGTTTGTCCGGGCGGTGTTCCATTCCCAGATGTCCCAGTGCCGGGAAGAGGAGGGCAGCTGTGTCAGCCAGTGCTTCCACCTTATGGGCGCTGTGGAAATGCCCAAGGGCAGCTGTCGTGTGGAAAAGGGAGCAGACTATACGGTCTATTCCTGCTGCATCAGCGCCGATACGGGACGGTATTACTATACCACCTACGATAACCGGCAGATCACCTGTGTGGATTTAAACCGGGAAAACCTGGAGGGCACAGCCCTGACGGTCTTCCCGGTGGTGAAGGAGCAGAATATTTTCTTTCAGAATTAAGGGAGATTACCAATGGAACCTGGTATCCGGATCCGAAATTATGAAAGCAAGGACTGTGAAGCCATGGCGAAGCTGTTTTACGACACGGTTCACACGGTCAACGCAAGGGACTATACCCAGGCCCAGTTGGATGCCTGGGCCACAGGCAGGGTGGACGTAAAAGGCTGGGACGCTTCCTTCCGGAATCACAAAACCCTGGTGGCAGAAAGGGACGGACAGATCCTGGGCTTTGGGGATATGACAGAGGAGGGATACCTGGACCGGCTGTATGTCCACAGGGACTGGCAGGGAAAGGGCATTGCCACGGCCATCTGCGACGCCCTGGAAGCATCGGTGAAGGGCAGCGTTACCACCCATGCCTCCATCACCGCAAGACCCTTTTTTGCACACCGGGGCTACGAGGTGCGGAGGGAACAGCAGGTGGAGCGGCAGGGGATCCTGCTTACAAACTTTGTGATGGAGAAGCTTCGGTAGCGCCTGCCTGTTTTGGCAGGAAGAAGGGGCGCATGTCCATATGCTCTGCCTTTAGAAGCGCGACCTTCATATCCAGCCCGCCGGCATAGCCGGTGAGATTTCCGGATTTTCCCACCACCCGATGGCAGGGGACGAGGATGCAAATGGGATTGCGGCCCACAGCGCCGCCCACGGCCTGGGCGGACATTTTTGTTTTTCCCTGACGGGCGGCAATCTGGGCGGCGATTTCCCCATAGGTCGTGGTTTTCCCATAGGGGATGGTCAGCAGGATTTCCCAGACAGCCATTTGAAAGTCCGTGCCCACCAGGTGCAGAGGGGGCAGAAAGTCCGGTTCCTGCCCGGAAAAGTAGAGCTCCAGCCATCGGCGGGTCTCCTGAAAGACGGGAAGATCGTCCCGAACCACGGCATTGGGATCACATCCGCCGCTACGGGAGAGACAGGTCAGGCCCATATCATCGGCGGTCAGGGTGAGGGTTCCCAGAGGGGAAGCATAATGGGTTTGGTAAACCATGGTTATTTCTGACCCTCCCGGCGGATGAAGCGGATCTGGCATACATCGTCGCCCCGGGCAATGGTGGCGGGCAGATCCAGCTGACAGCCGAAGCTCTCCGCAATGCCCCGATCGCCGCACATGGCGTGGTCGCACAGCAGCCGGATCTCCTCATCGGAGCAGCCCTGCTTCTGCCAGGCCTTTACCAGAGGGCAGTAGTGGAAGTCAATGTCCAGATGATCGTCGTCGCAGCGCTTGATGTCCATTTCAAAGACCCACTGGGCAAATTTGGAGAACAGGGTCTTCTTCAGCCCCTTCAGGGAGGAACCGCCGCCGGCCTTCTGCCGCAGCAGACCGCCCTGGTACAGGCCGCAACGACGGATGGCAGCGGGAGCATAGTCCTGGGCGGGTAAGCCCTTCTTGGCTGCCTCGTCGCACAGCAGATACATCCACAGGGCCCGATGCTCCAGCTGCTCCCGGATGGCCACGATCAGGGGATTCTTGATTCTGGGTTCGTTTTTTACATTGCTCATGGTGTCACTCCTTTTTTGTTTTTGGTTTTCCTCTTCTAGCTGTCTGGTTTTCCGGAAAAGATCATACCATGGGATACCGGTGGAGGCCGTGCCCCAGAAGACGGATGATTTCCAATTCGTCCATGGCATCGAACAGAGCGTTATGGGTCTCCCGGTAGGCTGGATTCCCGGAGAGCAGACGGAGCATAGCCTCCACACCATAGCCCCGCTTCAGCCGTCCGGTGGAGCAAAGCTCAGCGGAGGCCGGAATCCTGGGGTTGGTCTGGCGATAGGCGGCCAGGGGCATGATGTCATGCCAGGTAAGGCACCCCAGCTCCGGCAGATGGGCACGGTCAAACTTGGCGTTGTATGCGAACAGGGAACAGACGTTGTGGCGGCGAAGCCAGGAGCCGATGTCTCCCATGGCCTCAGCCCGGGTACACAGAGAGGGCTTCACGGGAGTATCCAGAAACAGAGCGTCGCAGTACATTCCCCCCATTTCGCATTCCAGGGGCAGAATGTGGTATTTGTATTCCAGGGGACGGAAGGTTGTATCGTCGGCAATCACCGTGCCGATGGACATGACCTGATCCGCCCAGTTGGTTTCTGTGTCAATGACCGCGAATTTGCCCATGAGCTTCCTCCTTCTTGAATACAGACACCATCGGCCCTGGCAGGACATGGGGCTGTTTTGAGATATTGTAGCATAGAAATCGACAAAAAGCTACGGGATAGAAGAAGAAAAGGGAAGCTTTGGATTTTTTTGAAAAAAGGCTTGACAATTCCGGGAAGTTTGCTATAATAAATGCTGTTCCGCGGGTGTAGCTCATCTGGTAGAGCGCCACCTTGCCAAGGTGGAGGTAGCGGGTTCGAGCCCCGTCACCCGCTCCATAAAAAAGCCGCTTTTGCTTAGCAAAAGCGGCTTCTTTTTTGCCCTGAGCTAGATTGACCGGTACTGACTGCCCAGGAGGAGGTAGTGCCAGACCCCGGCTACCTCCCGCATGAAGTGGTTGATCATCTGAGAGATCCGGCTGGTTCTTGCCGGAATGCCCACAAATTCCACGCCGCACTCCTTGGCAAACAGGCTGGCCCGGAACAAATGGTATTCGCTGGACAGAACGCCCAGCTTTTCCGGCCGCTTGCCTGTCTTCTCTTCAATGAGATCCAGGGCAAAGTGGAGATTCTCCCAGGTGGAAGTGGCCTGATCCTCCACCCAGACCCGATCCGGGTCGATCCCCAGCATGACGAGCTCGTCCCGGATGGCATCCGCTTCCGTCATAGGCTCGTCCTCACCCTGCCCGCCGGAGGCAATGGCGATCACATCGGGATGGGCCTCCAGATAATCCGCGGCGGCATAGATCCGATCCCAGAGGGAAGCGGAGGGGCCGGTGACCCGCACCTTGGCGCCCAGGATCACCACATATTCTACAGGCTCCTGGGGATTGCCGAAGCTGGCATGGATGATGATGCCCTCGGTGACACCTACCACCAAAATGCCCAGAGCCAGGCAGACGGTCACGATCCGCCGGAGCCATTTCATGCCTCTGGGGAACCGGGGCAGGAGTACCCGGGTGATTTCATAAAAGAGGATCAGAGCCGTCAGGCAGCAGCACACCAGAGCGGTGAAGCTGTAGCCATACATGTGAAATCGTAAGATATAAGCGCTGGCCAGCAGCAGTCCGGAGAGGGCCAGAGGCAGCGGCCGCAGTTTGGTTTTCTTCATAAAAAGTACCTCCAACTGCCTTGATTTTACCACATTCCCAAAAAGAAAACAAGCCTGGCAGGGCCAAAGCTTGCTTTCTTATAAGAGATTTAAGATTTACGGGCCTTGATTTGGGCCTCGTAGTCCCGCAGGGATGCCAGAGCCTCCTTGGTCAGGGGGAACAGGGCGAACATATTGAAGATGGTCATAAGAGCGATGCCGAAGTCGCCCAGATCCCACACGAAGGTGTAGGCGGCCAGGCACCCAATGAACAGCATCACCAGCGCGCCCACCTTGTAGGCCATCTGGGACCACCAGTTGTCCCCGCAGAGATAGGCCACATTGCCCCGGGCATAGAACAGAATGCCGATGAAGGTGGAGAAGCTGAACAGCAGCAGGGTCACGGCCATGAAAATCACGCCGAAGCTGCCCAGGTGATAGCCCATGGCGGCCTGGAACAGATCCATGCCCTCCAGCCCCTGGGTGAGCTCCTGGGGAACCAGCAGCATGATCAGGGCGGTGCAGCTGCAAATCACAATGGTGTCCAGGAAGACCCCCAGAGACTGGAGCAGCCCCTCCTTGGCAGGGTGATCAATGTCCGCAGCCGCGGCAGCGCAGGGGGCGGAGCCACTGCCAGCCTCGTTGGAGAACAGACCCCGCTTGACGCCGTTCATAATCACCGCGCCCATGCCTCCGGCCACGGCCTGACGAAGGCCAAAGGCCTCCTCAAAGATCCGGGCGAAGACGCCGGGCAGAAGGGAGAAGTTCTTCACGATAATGAAAATGGTAATGCAGAAGTAGGTGCCGGCCATAATGGGGACGATCACATCCAGCACCTTTACCGTGGCGTTTTTCCGCAGAACGATGATGCCGGAGAGAATCACCAGTACCACGGCAGTGGCCACAGGCGGAATGGAGAAGGCGTTTTCCATGGCAGAGGAGACGGAGTTGCCAATGACCTGGCTGATGCCAAACCAGCAGATCAGGCCGGAAATGGCGAAGAGGACTGCCAGAACGCTTTTTTTGATGGTTCTTTTGCTTCTGCGCTGGGCCAGAGCATGGAGAAAATAGGCTGGGCCGCCCCGATAGCCGCCGTAATAGGGATCCTTTTCCTTGTAAAGCTGGGCCAGGGTGGCCTCAATAAAGGCCGTGGCAGAGCCTACAATGGCGGTGATCCACATCCAGAACACGGCGCCCGCACCGCCCGCGGAGACAGCGGCCACCACGCCCACCAGGTTTCCCATGCCCACCCGGGTAGCGGTGGAGACAACCAGAGCCTGCATACCGGAAATGCTGTGCTTACTTTGGGCGGTGTTTTTCTCCATGGAGATGCGGATCATTTCCGGGAACAGACGCACCGGCAGGAACCGGGTACGGATGGTGAAATAGATGCCTGTGGATACCAGCAGGATCACCAGCAGGGACAGTCCCAGGGTTCCGCCACCAGGCAGAGGAATGACGATCAGGTCGCCCCAGAGAAGGTTAAACAGGAAGTAGAACAGCTCTTTCATGGAAAAATCCTCAGTTTCGTAATATTACGCTGAAATATAAGTCCTATTATAGTTGGGAAAAGAGACAGTGTCAATGGCAGCGGCATGAAGATTTTAGAGTGGCAAAGAAAAGGGAAAACCTACTTGGCTCTCCCTTCGGGAGAGCTGGCAAAAATCCTTGATTTTTGACTGAGAGGGCATACTCCCGCCCAAAGCCGCCTCCCGATGTGCGCCCTCTCCGGCATGGCCTATGGCCATGCCACCTCTCCCGAAGGGAGAGGTAAGTGGGTTGTCCAAAGCCCCGGGCTGTTCGGTAAAAGAATTTCCGGCAAGGGGAAATCCCTTGCCGGAAGCGTATTCTTATGGAAAATTCAGGACAGCACCATCTTATCGCTGACCTCGTCAGAGCCGGAGGCCTGGCTGAACAGGTTCAGCAGATGCTCCACGGTGAGGTTTTTCTTTTCCTCCCCGGATACGTCTACCAGAACCTGACCCTCGTACATCATAATCAGCCGGTTGCCATAGGTGATGGCGTCCCGCATGTTATGGGTGATCATCAGGGTGGTCAGGTGATCTTTTTCCACGATCCTCTGGGTGGCGTCCAAAACCTTGGCGGCGGTTTTGGGATCCAGGGCGGCGGTGTGCTCGTCCAGCAGGAGAAGCTTGGGCTGCTGCAGGGTCGCCATCAGCAGGGTCAGCGCCTGCCGCTGGCCGCCGGAGAGAAGGCCTACCTTGGCGGTCATCCGGTTTTCCAGACCCAGTCCCAGAATCTTCAGCTGCTCCTGGTAGAATTCCCGGTCAGCCTTGGTGATGCCGGGACGGAGGGTTCTGGGCTTGCCACGGCGGGCAGCCAGCGCCAGGTTCTCTTCGATCTGCATGGTAGCGGCGGTGCCCATCATGGGATCCTGGAAGACACGGCCAATGTACTTGGCCCGCTTATATTCCGGAAGACCTGTGACGTCCACGCCGCCGATGGTGATTTTGCCGGAGTCCACCGGGAAGACACCGGCAATGGCATTGAGCATGGTGGATTTTCCCGCGCCGTTGCCGCCGATGACGGTGACAAAGTCGCCTTCCTCCATATGGAGGTTTACCCCATGGAGGGCTACCTTTTCGTTGACGGTGCCCGGGTTAAAGGTCTTCCAAACAGTATCCAGTGTTAGCATGTCCGGCCCTCCTTTTGCTTTTTATGGAGATAGGTCTGCTGCCAATAGGGGACTGCCAGGAAGACAGCCACGATCAGGGAGGAGATCAGCTTCATGTAGTTGGTATTGATGGAAAGGGTGCTGATGACGAACTGAATGACGATATAATAGAGAATCGCGCCAATGGATACCGCCAGCAGCTTCAGGCCAAAGTTCCGGAACAGCTTCCCGAAGACCACGTCTCCGATGATGATGGAGGCAAGACCAATGACGATGGCGCCCCGGCCCATGTTGATATCGGAAGCGCCGTTATACTGGCACAGCAGCGCCCCGGACAGGGCAACCAGAGCGTTGGACAGGGCGAGGCCAAGCACCGTATTGAAGTTCGTGTTGATGCCCTGGGCTCTTGCCATGTGGACGTTGGCACCGGTGGCCCGGATGGAGCTGCCCAGCTCGGTACCGAAGAACCAGTAGAGAACGGCAATGATTGCCACAGTCAGCAGACAGACCACGAAAATGGGATGCTGATAGAAGGGACGGGTGCCCTTCTGTACCTCCTGAAGATACCGCAGGGATACCAGCAGCTGATAGTTGTTCACATTCATAGGCAGGTTGGCCTTCATCCCCATAATGGCCAGGTTTACAGACCACAGGCCCAGCTGGGTGAGAATACCGGACAGAATGGCAGGAATGCCGCACTTGGTATGAAAGAAGCCGGTGGCAAGGCCCGCCAGAGCACCGGCCAGGGCTGCCCCAAGAAGGCCTACCCATACGCTGTTTCCGGCCATGACCAGTACCACGCAGGTGGCGGCGCCGGTACAGAAGGAGCCGTCCACCGTCAGGTCGGCGATGTCCAGCAGCTTGTAGGTGATGTAGACGCCGATTGCCATAATGCCCCAGATCAGACCCTGAGCAATGGCGCCGGGTAAGGCGTTGAAGAAGCTTGTCATAAATTCCTCCGTTGGTCAAATACAGTACAGATATTCAAGGGAAGTGGGCGAGACGGTTTTCCGCCTCGCCCGCTTTGCAGTTTCGGGATGGGATTTAGCCGATGGCCTCGTAGCCCTCCAGAGGGGTAATGTTCAGAGCTTCGCAGATCCGGGCATTGTACTTGGGAGTCTGCTTATCGGCATAGCCAATGGGCATGGTGGAGATGTCAGCGGCACCGGTGAGCACATCGTAGGCCATCTCGGCGGTCTTCACGCCCAGGTCATAGTAGCTGATGGAAAGAGTGGCAACGCCGCAGCCGTCGCAGATGCCCTCCTCACCGGCGATCACAGGAACACCGGCGGCCTGGCAGATGGGATCAATGATGCCGGTGCCGGAGGCCAGGGTGTTGTCCGTGGGCACATACATTACATCGGATTCATCGGCGCAGGTCTGGGTCACGGCCAGCATGTCGTTGGAATCAGTGAAGGAATACTGCTTGCAGGTGTAGCCCAGATCTTCCAGGTACTTCTGAACGGTGTCCACCTGGTACTGGGAGTTGGGCTCGCCGGAGCAGTACAGCAGACCCACGTTCTTGGCGTCGGGGAACCAATCCTTCACCATCTTGGCCTGAATATCCAGAGGAGCCAGGTCAGAGGTACCGGAGATGTTGCCGCCTACGGTTCCGTTGAAGTCCTTGATATCCATGGCAACACCGTACTCGGTGATGGAGGTGCCCAGGATGGGAATGTCAGCAGTGGCAGCGGCAGCGGCCTGAAGGGCAGCGGTGGCGTTTGCCATGATGAGGTCAACATCATCGGCAACGAAGGCGTTGGCAATGGTACCGCAGGTGGCGGTATCGCCGGAGGCGTTCTGGTAGTCAAACTCTACGTTTCCTTCTCCCAGCAGCTCGGTGAGCTTATCCATAAAGCCCTGGGTGGCGGCGTCCAGTGCCTCGTGCTGCACCAGCTGGCAGATGCCGATTTTATAAACCTTGCCGGCCTCGGCAGGGGCGTCGGCCTTGGGAGCCTCGGCGGGAGCATTGGATGCTGCGCAGGCGGTCATGGCCAGTACCATACACGCAGTCAAAACGATCGCAAGTATCTTTTTCATAGTCTCTTTTCTCCTTTTATATGTACGCGGCGTACATTTGTATGCGTGAGAAGAACTCACGGATACTATAACACGTTTCCTATCAATCGTCAACAGAAAAATACCCAAAAAGGGAATGAAAAATCCTGGGCAGGAACCGGAATTTTTTACATATTTGTCAGTTTTCGGCAGGCAGCGGCCAGCTCCCGCAGTATGGAGCAGGAGACCATGGGACAGATGGCGGCCATGGTCTGGACAGAGCGGAGATACTGCCATTTGTTTTCCGGAAGGGGGTTGAGCCAGATTACCCGTCCGGACAGCCG
>CAYMWT010000015.1:0-1565 GCA_964394055.1 uncultured Oscillospiraceae bacterium | reverse complement strand
GGGCTGCCACGGCCTTATGCTGGTCGATGGTCTTGGTATCCGACAGGATCAGCAAGGTGGCGGCAGAAGTGAGGACAGGGGGCTGCATGGCGCACAGGGAAATCAGGGCGCTTCCCAGATCCGTACCCCGGCCGTAGATGCCGGAATCCTTCACATAGCCCCGGAACAGATCCATGTTTTGCAGCTTGAAGGCGTCCGCCTCCACCATGGTTTCGGAAAACAGGAAGACCCGGGAGTTATCGGAGACCTGGTTCAGGCTCTGGATGAACCGCAGGGCAAATTCCGAAAACTGCACCATGGAGCCGGACACGTCGCACAGCACCACCAGGTGCTTCCGCCGGGATCGCTTCTTCCGGTAGCGAAGCCGGTAGAAGCTGCCGCCGGTTTCCAGCCCCTTCCGGATGGTCTTCCGGAAGTCCAGAACCCCGGAGTGGCCGGAGGAATGGCGCTTGGCGGACAGCTCTCCGTTGATCTGCCTGGCAATGGACTGGATGATGGTAATGGCCTTGGGGATCTCCGTGTCCTTGAAATCGGAGATTTCCCGGTAGAGAACGCCGATTTCCGGGTCGACCTCCTCACCGCCCAAACCGGCGTTTTCCATGAGCATCTGCTGCTCCATCAGGGTCTTGGCAAAGACGGAGTGGATGAAATCTCCATAAAGCTGGGGATTCCGCTCGGCGGTGCCCCGGTACTTTTCCATGAAGTTTCGCAGCTTCTGACGGGCCTCCTCGGGCATGGCAGCGTAGGTTTCCCGCTGCTGCTCGGTCAGATCCATGGGCTTTCCGTTCAGGGTCAGCTCCTCCTCCGCCTGCTGGCGGTTTTGCTGCAGCTCCTTTTCCCGTTCCATGGCTTCCTTCGCCTGCTGGCGCATTTTCTCCTCGGAGATGAAGAAGCCGTCAAAGCATCGGTCAAAGGACAGCTGCTCCTCCCGACTTTTGGCGTAGACCGTGCGCAGGGCGGTTTTCACCTGCTCCCGGTCGGATAGTCCCAGTTCAATGAGCAGCCGCCCGGCGTCCTCCGTCTCCTTGGGACTGACAGCCAGACCCTCCAGCCGGAGCATCCGGGAAAAGGCGGAGAGCTTTTCCAGGTATACTGCCGGATCAGCCATGACAGTGCCCTCCGCAGGCGTGGTCGCAGTCATGGGCTTCGGGTTCCAGAAGAGAATCATCCAGGGAGGCGATGTCCTCGTTATTCTTCAGCACAAAGCCCGCCGTCTGCCGCAGAGCGTCCGGGGTCAGCTCCCGGATGCCCAGGGCGTCCAGAGCGGCGGCCCAGTCCAGGGTCTCCGCAATGGAGGGCTTCTTCAGAATAGACTCAGAGGAGCGGAGCTTCTGGACGGCCAGAGCCACCTGGAAGGCCAGCCGGTCATCCACATGAGGAAGCTTGGCCCGCAGAATGGCCAGCTCCTTTTCCATGTCGGGGTACTCAATATAGAGATAGGCGCACCGGCGGCGGAGGGCCTCGCTCAGAGGTCTTGCTCGGTTGGAGGTCAGCACCACCAGAGGAATGGATCTGGCCTTGATGGTGCCTACCTCGGGAATGGAGACCTGCATTTCGGAAAGCAG
>CAYMWT010000014.1:0-18770 GCA_964394055.1 uncultured Oscillospiraceae bacterium | reverse complement strand
CTGAGCCAAAATCTCTCGCTTCCAGCACTTGCCGATTTATTCAGAGCTTCCTTAGTACAAATAGCTCTATGTCCTTTCTCTATCACATGCTTTGAAATTTATTCCTCTTTTCTCCCTTGAATTTATTCCTAATTTGTGCTATTATTATCAGGGAAATACAACACAGGGAGGAATCGTGTTATGCCGCGGAATATCCGTTATGAACAGGAAGTGGAAACCGCAAAAAGGCAGCAGAAAAAGGGACTTAAAATTCAGTTTTTCATTCTGCTGATTCTTTTCCTGATTCCCTCTCTTACGCTGTTTCGCAATGCCGATGCCACAGCCTTTCAGTGGGAAAACGACTGTTTGGTACTCAACTATCCGGACGATTCCGTGGCAATTCTGAACTACGCCGATATCTTACGGGTAGAATACCTGGATTCTTTTGATTTCGGAACCGCCATTACAGGCGGGATCGAGGATCAATGCAGGTATGGCACTTGGCACAACGATGCCTTTGGAGAATATCAGGTGTGCTGTCACACAAAAATTCCCAGCTGTATTGTCTTCACCACTGCGGATACCCATTTTGTAATCAGTTATGAGTCCGCCGAGACGACGAAAGCTTTGTTTGATTCCGTAACACAGACCTTAAGCGAGCAAGGGTATCTGACAGGCACGGTTATGGATTCCTCCCGTTAAGAAAGCCCGCGAAAGCAGCATGGGCCACCGGTGATTGAACCGGTGGCCCTCGCTTATTGCTTTCTCAGTGCCTGCTCCACAAGCGCAACACTGCGTTTGCGCAGCGGTTCGTCAGCGTCGCCAGCCTTTACCCCTCCAAAAGCCTGGAAGGTTTTGTGGTCAGCGGAGCCTTTGTCCAGTGTGTACCCTCCCTGCCCCGGAATGTGGGTGATGACGAAGCTGTCTTTCACAGGAAGCGCATCCATCATATCCCTGGCGATTTCCGCGTACAGTTCCCCGCTGGTCAGCAGTACCGCTACCTCATCCAGCATGAGCAGATTCAGGGTATATTCCACACTGGTTCCCGTGGGAACCATCCCCGGGAATTCCGGGAATTTGGGGGGAGAGAAATCCTTGCGCGGGCCTACCCCTCCCATTCGGAGGCCCATGGGCGGCATCCGAAACCCAGGGTCCCGCTGCTGCTTTGGAATGGGAACCGTAGAACGGAGATAGGTTATGCACATCTGATCCTGATCCGCCCGGATCCCATTCAGGCATGTGACGGCGTCCGCTCCCTGTTGGCTTCCCAGAATATCCATATGCACATATCCGGAGCCGTCCGGCAGGGAGATCTTTGTCACATACCCATCCGGATATTCCAGCCATTGGTAATCAAACAGCAGCGGATCCTGATTCCCGGCGGCACCGGATGTCCAGACCGCCACACAGTCCCCTCCGAAGTAGTCCTCCACAAAACGGCAGGCAATTCCCGGGAAATTGCTGGAGCTTTTCATTTTCCCGTCCGAATCTTTTTGCAGGAACGCACAGACCGCATGAGCCCCATAGTTCAGGATTGCCGCTATGACCCTGTCATTCTCATCCACAAACTTGATGCAGGCTAATTTTTTATTGCTGTATCCAGTGTAATTGGGCCCCTCCACCCAGAAGCCGAAACGGGTTTTCAAGTCCCGGTTTACATTGCAGTAGCTGTCTACGGTGCCATAGCCCCACCTGGCAGGCTTCAGGGATGCCACCGCCTTTTTCACTGCTTCTATGCCGGCGGAAAGCTCAATTTTCTTAAATAGCTCAAACTTTTCCGGAGATGCCTGGATTTTGCTTTTGTCGCAGGGCGAAGAATGATTGTGAGTCACACACAGGATCACATTTTCCTTTTCAATCCCCCAGACCTCTCCCAGCCGCGCCTCCAGATCCGCAATGCCCGGGATATCACTCAGCTCATACACCACAAGCAGGATTCTGGTTTCTCCGTTTTCCATGGCTACAGCACGGACATGGCAGGGATCCCGAATCTCATCGCACATGGCGAAGTTGGAAGGAAAGGGATATTCTGATGCGGGTGGGTCGATGCAGACCCTTGCCGCACCTACACGCAATGGTTTCATAGGGTTGCTCCTTTCTGATCGGCAAAAGGCGGCTTTCTGAATATCAGGAAGCCGCCCTTTCTCCGGGAGTCGGCAGCGCGGA
The DNA here is from genome assembly GCA_964394055.1 of uncultured Oscillospiraceae bacterium. Lineage (GTDB taxonomy): Bacteria > Bacillota > Clostridia > Oscillospirales > Oscillospiraceae > Faecousia. Next base: position 16,625 of record CAYMWT010000014.1, on the reverse strand, counting down.
ATCACTCTGCCTTCTCGTAAATGTTATCGGGGTTGATGCCCAGGAAGTTCCGGCCTTTGCGGAGGGTAACACGCTTTCTGGTGTGGCCTGCGCCGGTACCGGTAGCCTTGGGTGCCGCAGCCATGGGATCGATCCGTTCCTTTGTCAGAGGCACGGACTGGCCCCAGAAGCTGGGTGTCTCGCAGGGAACGAAATGCCCTGCCATCACGTCCTCCAGCAGTTCCACCACGGTGGGCAGGCAGTCATCGCCCAAAGGCGCGCCCAGCGCCCGGAAGTCATGATGACCATTGTAAATGCCGTCATACTGATCGCTCATAGCCTGGAGCCGCTTGTAAGCTCTCAGGGAGGTTTCCACAGGAACCGCTCCGATTCCTAGGTTGAAGTTCAGAGCATCGCCTGCGAACAGGCACCGGGTCTGAGAGTCCAGGAACACCATCTCACCGGCAGAATGTCCGGGTACATGATAAGCAGTCACAATGCGGCCGCCGCCCAGATCAAACTGCTGGCCGTCATACAGGTCATGAATGACAGGCATTTTTTCATCCGGATCGGGATCCCGGAGGTCAACGTTAATATCATACGGATATAGATTGAACATGGTATAGGGAGCACCAATGCAGCCCTTCTGCCTGGCGGCGATCCGCTCTGTGTCCCACTTCCGGCGGGCCAGCTCCTGGGGCATGGGATTTCCCGCATCCGCAGGGTGGATCCACACCTCATCAAACTGCCGGGCGTTGGCTGTATGATCCACATGACCATGGGAAATCACCACCACCAGGGGCTTATCCGTAATCATTTCAATGGCGCCCCGCAGGTCACCAATTCCCATGCCACAGTCGATCACCATTGCCTTCTCTGTGCCGATGAGCAGGAAAATGCTGGCACAGTCAAATTCATCGATTTCCCAGGTATCCTTCTTGAACTGTACCATGGGATACAGTTTGCACAATTCTTTTTTCATCTGAGTATCTCACTTTCTTTTCGGTAATTTAAAAGGATGTATACCCGTTTTCGTTTTCTTCTTCGTAATATTCGGTTTTGTTCTCCATCCGGTACATGATGAAGGCTGCGAAGGCCCCGACGAAGTAGCACCCGGCGCACAGCAGCAGTCGCAGGGTCTTTCCCTCTCCATCCGCAATCAGACAGACAACGCTCATAATCCCTGTAGCCAAAAGCCCCAAGGCCATCAGAAAGGGCCAGCGTCGGAGAGCACCATGGGTATGGCGATAATCATAGACCGTCATTTTCCTGGGCCGGGAAAGATAGGCCACCGTATAGGTGATCAGGAACAGCAGTATCGCCGCCGTGATCCCGCCGGGAAGCATCATATACCTGGCAGCGTTTCCGCCCAGGGGCATGAATGCCCCGCAGAGGTACAATGCCGTAATCAGCGTGGTGAGCCCGCCGAAGCCTGCCTTCCTGCGCTTCCACTCCCTGTCCGTCATGTCGTGAACCCAGTAGGGAGCCGTATATACCATTTTGACCTGCACCGCCCCTTGGGGCGTCAGCGACGGCACCTCCGTATATCCCTCAAAGTATCTGAGGAAATTGGATTTCTGCCGGGTGGATTTCTTTTTGAAATTGTCCTCTGTGTACATACGCAATTCCTCCCATGGAATCTGACGCAGGGTATCCTGAATTTAGGCCAGCTCCGGATTGACCTCCCGTACCCGGCAGCAACTGACGAAGTGGTTGGGTGCGACTTCCTCCAGCTTCTGGGGTTCCCGGCACCGATCCGTTGCGTAGGGGCAGCGGGCAGCGAAACGGCATCCCGGAGGCGGATTGATGGGAGACGTGATCTCACCCTTCAATACAATCCGGTTCATCTTATGGTGAATATCCGTGGAGGGAATGGCGGACAGCAATGCCTTGGTATAGGGATGATAGCTGTGGGTAAACAGCTCTTTGGATGCGCTGGTCTCCACCAGCTGTCCCAGATACATGACGGAAATATTGTCGGAAATATGCCGGACAACGGACATATCGTGGGTAATGAACATATAGGTCAGGTTCCGCTCTGCCTGCAGATCCTCCAGCAGGTTCAGTACCTGGGCCTGGATGGAAACATCCAGGGCGGAAACCGGTTCGTCACAAACAATGAACTCCGGATCCAGTGCCAGTGCCCGGGCGATAACCACACGCTGGCGGCGGCCGCCGTCCAGCTCATGGGGGTAGCTCATACGCAGACGCTGGGCAACGCCTACCATGTCCATCAGTTCCGTGGTCTTCTTTTCAATCTCGCTTTTGCAGAAGGTTCTTGCGTTGATCAAGGGTTCCGCAATGGCCTGCTCCACCGTATACCGGGGATCCAGAGAGGAATAGGGATCCTGGAAAATAAACTGGGCCCGGGAATGGTAGTCCCGCAGAGCCTTGCCCTTCAGGCCGGTAACGTTCTGGCCATCAAACAGAAGCTCTCCTCCGGTAGGTGCCAGCATCTGGATCAGAACCCGTCCCAGGGTGGATTTGCCGCAGCCGGATTCTCCCACTACGCCCATGGTGCTGCCCCGTTCAATGGACATGGTCACACCGTCCACAGCGTGAACCATACCCTTGGGGGACTTAAAGTATTTCTTCAGATCGTGCATTTCAACAAGAGCAGACATCAGTTCGCCCTCCTTGTTCTTAAGTGACACTGCACCAGATGGCCGGGAGAAACCTCATGGATTTCGGGCGCGCACTGGGCGCACTTCTCCGTAGCATAGGGGCAGCGGGGGTGGAAATAGCAGCCTGTGGGCAGGTCCGTGGGATCCGGCGGCATACCGGCAATGGGCTTTAAACGCTCCTCGTCGTCTTCCTTCATGGAAGGCAGTGCGCCGAACAGCCCTTCGGTGTAGGGATGCTGGGGGTGATCAAAGATGTCCTCCAGGCTGCCCTTCTCCACGATCTGACCGGCATATACAATGGCCACATCGTCGCACATTTCCGCCACCACGCCAAGATCATGGGTGATTAGGATCATGGAAGTGTCGTTTTCGGCGTTCAGCTTTTTCATCAGTTCCAGAACCTGCGCCTGAATGGTAACGTCCAGTGCCGTGGTGGGTTCGTCAGCCAGCAGCAGAGTGGGATTACAGGCCAGGGCAATGGCAATCACAACACGCTGCTTCATTCCTCCGGAGAACTGGTGGGGATATTCCATGTAACGCTCAGCAGGGATTCCCACTGTTTCCAGCATTTCAATGGCACGTTCTTTTGCCAGGGCCTTGTTGCCGCCGTTATGCAGCTCCACGACTTCAGCAATCTGATCGCCCACAGTCATAACCGGATTCAGTGCGGTCATGGGATCCTGGAAGATCATGGTGATTTTGCTGCCCCGGATCTTTTCCAGTTCCTTTTCCGTCAGGGAGTAGACATCCTGCCCTTCAAAAATGACCTTGCCGCTGACAACACGCCCGGCAGGCTTGGGAAGAATTCCCAGGATGGTGCGAGCTACCGTGGTTTTGCCCGCGCCGGTTTCTCCTACCAGCCCCAGGGTACGTCCTTTGTACAGCTCCAGAGAAATGCCGTTTACCGCGTGAACGTCCGCTTCACTGGTCACGTAGTGGACGTGCAAGTCTTTCAGTTCCAGAAATTTCTCACTCATCACTCTCACCTCACTTTTTCTGCTTGGGATCCATGGCATCCCGGAGGCCGTCGCCAAACAGGTTCAGTGCCAGAACGGTAATCATGATCATCACACCGGGGAAAATGCACATCCAGGGATATTTGGCCAGATAGTCCCGGCCATCGGACAGCATGGCGCCCCATTCCGGCGTGGGAGGCGCCACACCCAGACCCAGGTAAGCCAGGGACGCGGCAGACATAATGTTTCCGCCTACCGCCATGGTCATGGAAACGATCATGGGCGCAAAGGAATTGGGGATCAGATGCTTCAGGATGACCTTTGCGGTGGAGCAGTTGGTAACCTCTGCTGCCTCAATGTATTCCATGGAACGAATCTGAAGGATCTGAGCTCGAAGCATACGGGCCGCGCCGGTGATGCCGCCGATGGACAGCACCAGGATGCACTGCCAGAAGCCGGTGCCGATAACACAGGCCATGGCCACATTCAGAACCATGCCGGGGATAGACTGGATGATGTCCGTAAAGCGCATAATGATCTCATCCACCACGCCGCCAAAGTAACCGGCAAGGGCGCCGAAGAACATACCGGCAATGGTGCCCAGGAGGGTAGAGCAAATGCCCAGGGTCAGGGAGTAACGGGCACCCACCAGCAAACGGCTGAAGATGTCGCGTCCCACAGCGTCTGTGCCGCACAGATGCTTCCAGGAAGGCGCCGCGTAAGCGTTGAGAATGTCAATCTTTGCGGGTTCATAGGGTACGATCACATCAGCGAAAATGGCAACCAGTACCAGCACAGCGAAGACGGACATACCGATCATCGCAGAAGGGCTCTGCCGCAGACGTTTGACGATCAGCGAAAACTGGGACTGACGCTTTATCTTTTCCTGCCCGGAGGCCGGTGCCTTGGGTTTAGCCATTTGCGGGTTCCTCCTTCTTCTTTTTCTGACTGCCGCCCCGGGATGCGAACTGGGCCTTGATTCTGGGATCTACCGATGCCATAACCAGGTCGGTCAGCAGCATGACAATGGAGAAAATGATAGCCAGCAGCAGAACGGAGCCCTGCACCGCAGGATAGTCACGGTTGTTGACAGCCTTGACCATATAATAGCCCACACCGGGAATGGAGAAGATGGTCTCCGTCAACATTCCGGTGCCGAAAATTCTTGCCAGGGTGCCGCCTAAAACCGTAATAATCGGAATCAGCGCATTGGGCAGCGCATGCTTATAAATCACCGTGCGCTCCGGCATACCCTTGGCTCTTGCCATGGTCACATAATCAGAGCCCAGCACCTCTAGCATGGAGCTTCTGGTCTGACGGGCCAGGTTTGCGATTCCGTGGAAGGAGCCGGAGAGGATGGGCAGGATCCAGTATTCGATGCCGCCCATACCGTATGGCGGCAGCCATCCCAGCTGCACAGAGAACACAAGAACCAGCATCAGGGCAAGCCAGAAGCCGGGCATGGAGATACCAAACAGGGCCACGGTCATGGGCAGCCAGTCTCCGGTGGTTCCCTGATGGACAGCCGCGTTCACGCCCAGGGGAATTCCCACCACAATGGAAACAACCACCGAGAAAAGCCCCAGCGCCAGGGTACGGGGGAGCCGACCAATCAGCTCCGTGGTAATGGAAACACCGGTAATGTAGGAATTACCCAGGTTGAAGTTGAGAAACACCTGCTTCAAATAGGCAAGCAGCTGCACGAAGTAGGGCTCATTCAGTCCCATCTTCTCCCGGAGCTCTTCATATTCCCAGGGTTCCGCGCTGGAACCGAGTATGGCGGTAGCCGGGTCACCGGGAACAAAATACATCAGAGAGAAAATGACAATGGTAACACCCAGAATCACGGGGATCAACATCAGCAGCCGTTTCAGAACATATCTGCTCATAAATTTTTACCTCATTTTTTCAGTTAGGGAAACGCAGACGATGGATTCCGAGTTTCCTTAGCGAAACCGGGCGCTGCACTGTTGCATGCAGCGCCCAACCTTTTCATTTCACAATTCGTCAGGCCGTCTTTGTGAATCAGCCTCCATAGTAGACATCATAGTCGTCCGCGAAGATGGATGCCTGGGCGATCAGTTCCAGGCTGGCGTCCTTAACTACGCTTTCAATTTTGGAGTAAGTGGCGCAGTATGCGTTGTCGTTCCAGGTGGGAATGTAATACAACCGATCCATCAGCATAGCGTAGGCGGCATCGATATCCTCGGGGGACTGAGAGTAACGGGCAGCCTGAACCGCGTTATGCAGCTCCTCATCACGGGCACCGCAGTAAGAGCCGAAGGAATAGGCGTTGATGTCGGTCATGGTAACCATCATGTTGGTCAGGAAGCCCTTGGGAACGATTTCCAGGAACAGGATATCCCATTCGTTCAGGTTGGCCTGCTGACGGGTGGTCAGGAACTGGGTTTCGTCCGCCAGGACGATCTCCAGATTGATGCCGATTTGCTGCAGGTAGGCCTGAATTACCACGCCGACGGTATTGTTCTGGTTGGTAACATAACGCAGGGTCAGCTCGCCGGGCTTATAACCGGCTTCTGCCAGCTTCTCCACTGCCTTATCCGGATCGTAGGTGTAGCTGTACTTGGCAAAATCTTCACTGTAGCCTGCCAGGCTCACATTGCCGAAGATGTTGGTAACGGAACCCTTGCCGGTGGTATCCGCCAGCATCAGGGCTTCATAGTCCAGAGCGTAAGCAATGGCTTCCCGCAGGGCCTTGTTGCCCTCAAAGACGGAGCCTTCCGCGTTGTTCAGCATGAACACGGCAGGATAGGCTTCGTACCCCAGCTGAATGGCAACATCGGAATTGCCCGCAAAGTCGTCGGCAATGGAAGCGGTGATATCGGAAGCCTGAATGGCTCCGGTGGACAGGGCGGTTTCAATCTGAGAGTTCTCGGTAATGACATCGAAGCGGCAGACATCCACATTAGCTTTACGGTGGGCGCAGGGCTCTACAACGCCTTCGCCCCACCAATTGTAGGTCTGCATAAAGGTCGCGCTGGAGCCGGAGGTAAAGGCAACGCACTTATACTGGCCGGAGGTAATGGGGTCATCGCGGAAGCGGTCGGCATCATAGGCAACCTCTGCCATAGCCACCAGGTTTTGGGTGGCGGTGGCCAGATAGCCGGGATAGTAAGCGTATTTCAGGCCGATCTCCAGGGTGTATTCGCCGGTAGCCTTGACACCGGTCAGATTTGCCAGCGTCTTGTTTTCCAGATACTTGTTGTACATGAACTCAAAGTCGGAGGCCTTGATGGGGTTGTTCTCGGAGTCATGGATGCAGTCCCAAATCTCTACGTAAACTGTCATCTTGTCCTCGGAGAAGGACCAGTCCTTGGCACACAGGCCCACTTCCTCAGAAGCGCCCATTTCCAGATCCCACAGGGTATCCCACATCAGGGTACGCTGACGGGCAGCCACCGCACCGGACGCGAACATGGGATCCAGGGTCTCAAAGGACTTACTCTGAACGACGACCATCGTTTTCTTGTCGGAATCGGGGCCCATGGTGACGTTGCCGTTCTTGGCACCGGTTGCAACAGGATTTGTGGTAACAATCTCCTGGGTTTCCTTGGGGCCTTCGGCAGGTGTTTCGGTTTTGGGTTCGGACGCATTGCCGCAGCCTGCCAGCAGGCTCATCAGCATCACAACAGCCAGAAGCATTGCCAGAGTTTTTTTCATTTGTTTTCCCTCCAGATTATTTCTCCAACCAGCGATTACCCGGCGGCCGTTCCGGCAGATGCTGATCAGAATTTTTTCAGGGAACCGCAGTCAAATTCCTTTTTGAATTTATTCCTTGCTTGTTCCCTTTACGACTAAAATTATACCCATGTTTACCCATGTTTTTCAAGACGGAATTATACCCTAAAAATACCATATCATTTTATATAGATTGCACAATTTGTGTTGGAGCAAATCAAAATCCCAGGAAAAAAATCGAAATAATTCCATTTTTTCATATTGACTATTCTCAAAAAGCAAGCTATACTAAATATAGCAATCTAAAGTTATTCCGCAATTGGTTCCATTAATTTATTTCTCAGGAGTGCCTCTATGTCAACAACAACGAATCACAAATACCTGGACATATACAATGCCATTCGGAGCGATATCCTGCTGAAGGTATATCCTGATAACTCCCTGCTCCCTACGGAAAGCTTCTTCATGGAGAAATATGGAGTCAGCCGCAACACGATTCGCAGAGCCATTAAAATGCTCCAGGACAACGGCTTTATCTCCACCCGGCAGGGCAGCGGCAGCATCGTCCACCCCATCCACTCCGACAATCTGATGGAGAATTACGCCGGGGAATATCCGCCATGGAATGCCACCGCCGGAACCGTGGAATACCGCCGCAGCTATGAAGAGATCACCGTCACCCGGGGCGCCTTCGAAATTGTGCCCACGCCCCCGGAAGTGGCCGCAGCCTTCAATATCCCCGTAAATACGCCCATTCCCCGGATCCAGAGAATCTGGAAGATGGACGGGGTTCCCTATAACTACATGATTCAGTACATCAATTCCACCATGCTTCCCGGATTCACCTCCGAGCACATGGATGAGGACAGAAAAATCCGTAGGTTAATCGATAAGCACTGGTCTTTGCACCATCTGGGCGGCGAGGAACACATCTCCTGCATCAACGCAGGGTTTACCGAAGCCAACTTCCTGAACGTGGAGATCGGCGCCGCCCTTATGCACACCGTCCGTATGGCCCACTGCGAAAAAGGAATTTATGAATACGCCATTTTCTATGGAAATCCCCAGTACACCGGCTATATGATGCACCTGAACTGAAACCCCTCCACTCCCCGGATACCCTCCGTATCCGGGGAGTATTCTTTTTGGGAATACTCCCCTTGCTGCATTTGAATTGCCAATCCGTTTACCAGCCGATATAATTGTCTCGAAATAAGAGATAAGGATGTGACGCATATGTCAACCGCAGCTTCCAGAAAACACGTGGGCATGGACCTTACCGAGGGAAATATCCCAAAGCTATTGCTTCGTTTCGCCTTTCCGCTGCTGCTGGCCAATTTATTACAGCAGCTGTATAACGCCGTGGATATGGCGGTGATCGGGCACTATGTGGGGAGCGCAGGCACCGTCGGCGTGTCCTCAGGCGGAGAAATCGCCACGTTGGTGACCTTCCTGGCTACCTCTTTTGGTTCCGCAGGGCAGATTTACGTTTCCCAGCTTTCCGGAGCAAAAGACCACAAATCCATCTCCGAAACCATTGGCACCAGCCTTCTTTCCATGGCCCTGATGGCTGCCGTCTGTATGGTTCTCAGCATTGGGTGTTGCGACCTGTTTTTGGATTGGCTCAATTGCCCGGAGGAGGCTCTGGGGCAGGCCAAATCCTATATGATCATCGTAAGCCTGGGCCTTCCGTTTATCTTTGGCTATAACGCCGTCTGCGGAATTCTCCGGGGTATGGGCGAGGCGAAGCGCCCTCTGCTGTTTATCGCGGTGGCGGCAGCGGCAAATGTGCTGATGGATATTCTTTTTGTCGTCATCATTCCCCTGGAGGCCGCAGGTACTGCCATCGCCACAGTCGCCTCCCAGTTTGCCTCCTTTCTTGCGGCAGCCATATTCCTTTACCGGAAGAAGGAGCATTTCCAGCTGGACTTCTCCCTGAAAAGTCTGAAAATCCACAGAAATCATATGTCTGTTCTGCTCAAGCTGGGAATCCCTCTGGCTTGCCAGTCCGCGCTGATCCACGGCACCCAGATCATCTGTGCTTCCCATATCAATTCCTTCGGTCTGGTCGCTTCCGCCACCAATTCCATCGGCAACAAGGTGCAGAAGCTGATAAACGTTTTCACCAACTCCCTCAACGCCGGCTCCGGCGCCATGGTCGGTCAGAATCTGGGGGCAAGAAAAATTGATCGGGCGAGAAATGTGGTCTTTTCCACCATGTGGATGGCCGCCATCTTCTCCGGCATTGCCGCGCTGATTGCCGTTTTCCTGCCCCGGCAGGCACTTTCCCTGTTTACCAACGATCCTCAGGTGATTGAATTTGGTGTCACCTATCTTCGGATCAGTCTGATTGTGTTTGCCCTTGCCCCCTTCCAGGGCAGCTTCGGTGCCGTTGTCACCGGCAGCGGCTTTGCAAGCTTAAGCTTCATCAGCGGTGTGCTGGATGGTGTGATTCTTCGGTTGGGCATCAGCTTTTTCCTGGCGTACAGCTGCGGAATGGGTGTCGTGGGCTTCTTCTACGGCAATGCGCTGGCCCGGCTGGGCCCCACCCTGGTAAGCGGTATCTACTTCCTGTCCGGCAAATGGAAAACCCGGAAGCTTCTGCTGGATTCCGCAAAAAGTAAACCCTTGTAAATGCACATAATTCGGGCGGTTCCCAAGCGGGAACCGCCCATACTGTTTCTATCCGATTTGTCCAGTTCCCTAATCCACTTCCTTATCCCATGACAGTTTGATCCCCGCCTCCAGCTGGAAGCGGGGATCTTTCTACTTTCTCGTTTGACAGCCCGAAGGCATTCGCCGGAGTATCTTTCCGGATTCAGTCGATCAGCAGCTTGCGGGTTTTCCACTTTCCGCTGAGGAAGTAGCCCACATTGATAAACGCGGGCAGCAGACGAGACAGAGCCACACCCCAGAACAGGCCCAGGTAGCCCATGGCCACCGGTGTCAGCAGGTCCACGATCTCGCCGCGTGTGTCATAAGAAAACCTCGATTCTGCAAAAAGTGTTCTGATCAAAAACAACCGGAATGTACGCCGGCATCTCCGTAAGATGACCGCGCGGACCCGGAGAACGCCAAAACGCAGGTTGACTTTTGCTTTTTTTATGTGTAGAATAAATGCAAAAAACGCCGTATCGGCATAGAGAGGCGCGTGTTTTTCATGGAGATCCTGACGATCAAGTATTTTCTCAGCCTTGCCCAATGCCTGAACTTTTCGGCTGCCGCAGAAGAAAACAACATTTCCCAGTCCTCTTTTTCCAAAGCCATCATGCGTCTGGAGCGGGAACTGGATGTGAAGCTGATCGACAGGAGCCGCCATCCGATCTCTCTTACCCCCGCCGGAGAATGCTTCTACCGGCGGATGCTCGCCCTTCAGCCCCAGTTTCAGGAGGCAGTGGATGAATTGGCTTCCTTCACAGACAGAAATGTACTTCGTATCCTTATCTGCCCCCGGTCCTTCCAATACAAGATGGCCCTGGATGAGTTTTTGCAGCAGGAAAAGGGCGTCCAGCTTGAGATTGGGGAAACTTCCGACATTTCTCAGGTTACGGAGCAGCTGCAAAGCGGAAAATACGACTTTGTGATCACGCCCCGTCCCTTTGATCTGACCGATGACGTTCGCGCCTTTACGCTGTACGACGATTCTCTGTATATACTCGTTTCTTCCTCCTCCCCTCTGGCTGAGCAAGCCTGCGTGTCCCTGAAGGAGCTTGACGGGCAGAATTTTCTGGAAGGCGTGTATTCCAAGCTTCTGGTCAATGAGCTGAGCCGGCGCTTTCACTTTACGCCGGGTACGGTTTTCCCCCTGGAGGGCAAACGCATGACCCGTCAGGAGGCCCTCTATCGCATTGCCAAGGGCCTGGGTGTGGGGATTTATCCCGGACGGGATCTACGGCCCTTCCGAAATATCCATATGGTTTGCCTGCCGATTCAGGAAATTCCGGACTTTCCCGTCATGCTTCTGGAGCCTGCCGGGGCCAGGGAAACCCTTGCCAAGCAGCGCTTCCGCAGGTGGATCACAGAGAATCTGGAAAAGTACGTTCCCGGGCAGTTGAATGTGGAGAAATTCAACCATTTTGTTCGCCAGGCATGACTTTGTGTCCAAGAATGAGGAGGCACTCCGGCGCCTCCTCTTTTCCCTGCCTGCATGATTCAGTATAGTTCTTTTCCTGATGACACGCAATTCAATTTGTGCAACGTTATCATTCCCAAAGGGAATAGCAGCATCTGTTCTGTTTGCCAAACCACTCTATTTTCCCCTTATGTCAAACATTTCTCTCCAGTATTCTCTCTTGGAATATTCTCTCCTAAAAAATGGAATTGCCTTTTCTCTTTTTTGCTGGTATTCTATTGACAGAGTAAAATGCGTATATAAGGAGAGATTTTCATGGATATCCACGCAAAGACTATGGGACAGCTTTACATTCAAATCATGCAGGACTGCATGGCCCTTCCGCTGAAAAAGCAGTTCTCCATGCGGCTGGTGAAGCCGGATACCTGGGTCATCATCCCCTATAGTCCCAGCGGGCTGGAAACACCCAAGCCCCATCTGCTGATCGGAGAAAAATACGCCCTGCTGATTGATCCTACCGATACCCCCTTCCAGCTTCGGGATTACATCCGGCAGTATATTACGGACAAGCCTTTGCTGGTTGCCAATACCCACTCTCACAGAGATCATACCTACGCCAACTGTCTCTTCGACGACTGCACCATTTTCATGTCCGAAACCTGTCAGCAGGAGCTGCGGGAAAGCCGGGCAAATCCCCAGCACCGGGAAAAGGACGTGGCACTGGGCCGAACGAAAAGTTCCCAGAATGAGGGCACCGTGGTTCACCCCGGTGATATCATCGACCTGGGGAACCGGAAAATCCAGGTTGTGGGCAACTTCACGCCCTGTCACGCACCCTCCAGCCTGATGTATCTGGATCTTACCATGGGAATTCTGTTCACCGGAGATGAGATCGATCCCGGCCAGATCAACATCTGGAATCAGCCGGTGGAAACCTTCCGGCAGAATATTCTGAATCTCATCGCCCTTCGGGACCAGTTTGATATGATCTGCGCGCCCCACAACGGAACCCCTATGCATGCCAAATGTCTTGACTACTATCTGGAGAACTGTGACCGCATTATGAGCGGCATCGAGGGTGACCTGGACGTTGGCTCCATGAGTTACCTGCTCAATCCCTTTGAGGGGCGTTCTCCCGAAACCATTGAAGCCCGCCGGTGGGATCCTGTCACACGGCGAAGCGAATGGATGGGAACCGCCATCAATTACAATGTGGATCTGGTATTCAATGCCCAGCTCCTTCAGCCCCACCGCATCGCTTCTCCCCATCCCAAAACCAACAAACCACAAAAGGAGGAAACAGTTTGAAACGGTTAGAGCGATATCTCCACCCTTACTGGGGATATATCCTTTTCACTGTTTTCATCAAGCTTTCCGGTTCTATTATGGAGCTGCTGATCCCCTACCTGATGGAAATTATGCTGGATGTAAAGGTGCCCGCTGGGGAAACCTCCCAGATTTACCTTTATGGTCTGCTCATGCTCCTTGCCGCGGCACTGTGCCTTATCCTTAACATTCAGGCCAACCGCATGAGCGCCAGAAGCTCCGGTAACATCACCCTGGCCATCCGCCATGACCTGTTTGTGAAGCTCCAGAGCCTGTCCGCCCGTCAGATGGATTCTCTCACGATTTCCTCCGCCGAGTCCCGCCTGACCAGCGATACCTACAACGTCAACCAGATGCTGGCACGGATCCAGCGTCTTGGCATTCGTGCCCCCATTCTTCTGGTGGGCGGCATTGCCATGATGATGGGCATGGACACTACGCTGGCGCTGGTGCTGATTATTTTACTTCCCCTTATCGCTGTTGTGGCCTATTTTGTCACCAAAGCCAGCATCCCCCTGTACACCCATCAGCAAACGGTTCTGGATCGGGTGGTGCGCACGGTTCAGGAAAATATCACAGGCATCCGGGTTATCAAGGCCCTGAGCAAAACCGAATATGAAAAGCAGCGGTTCCACGGTGTCAACCAAGACCTGACCTCGGTAGAAATGAAAGCGGGCACCATCACCGGCATTACAAATCCCGCCTCCACCCTGATTCTGAACGTTGGTCTGACCCTGGTGGTGATCATCGGGGCCTTCCGGGTCAACAGCGGCGCCATTCAAAGCGGTGTGATCGTAGCCTTCCTCCAGTATTTCACCATGATCATCAACGCCATGCTGGGCGTTACCCGGATTTTTGTCATGTGGAGCAAGGGCGAGGCCAGTGCCAAGCGGGTAGCCGATGTGCTGGAGCTAACGGAAGATCTGGTAACGCTACCCGGTGATGCCCCGGAGGAAAACGCGCCCCATATTGAATTCCGAAACGTCTCCTTCTCCTATACCGGCATCGGCAAAAATCTTGACGATCTCAGCTTCCGGCTGGAAAAGGGTCAGACTCTGGGCATCCTCGGCCCCACCGGCTCGGGAAAATCCACCATTATCAACCTGCTTCTGCGGCTGTACGATCCGGATTCCGGCTGTATTCTCATCGACGGACAGGATATCCGAACCATCCCGCCGGAAACCCTTCGGAGGAAATTCGGCATGGTATTCCAGAACGATTTCGTGACGGAGGGCACCATTGGCGACAACATCCGGTTCTTCCGGGATTTGCCGGAGGAAGCCCTTACCCGGGCAGCCCGGAACGCCCAGGCAGACTACATCACCCAAAAGGGCGGTATGGACGCTTCGGTTACAGTTCGGGGCAACAATCTCTCCGGTGGCCAGAAGCAGCGCCTGCTCATCGCCCGGGCTCTGGCATCAGACCCAGAAATCCTCATTCTGGACGATGCTTCCTCCGCCCTGGACTATCAGACGGACGCCAACCTGCGAAAGGCTCTGCGAAGTGACTACCGCAATACCACCACCGTTCTGGTAGCCCAGCGCATCAGCAGCCTGCGCCACGCGGATCTGATCCTTGTGCTTCAGGAAGGACATGTTATCGGTGCGGGCAATCATGCGCATCTGATGGAAGCCTGCGAAGAATACCGGCATCTTGCCATCACCCAGATGGGCGACGGGAAGGAGGCGGTCTGATGGCGAATCCCAATCTGATCGGCGGCCCCCGCATGGCCCGGAACGAGGGCAGCGGAGACAAGCGCCGTCTGCAAGATAACAAGGTGGATACCCCCGCCCTGCTTCTGCGGATCTGGAAATACATGGGGCGCAGCCGGGGGCTTCTGGTTCTGGCGGTGGTTCTCTCCGTCACCTCCAGCCTGCTGGCGCTTTATGGCCCCAAGCTTTCCGGTCAGGCCATCAACGCCATCGAACCGGGAATGGGGCAGGTGGATTTTCACACTGTGTGGTACTGCGCCCTGGGGATGGTGCTGTGCTACGTTTCCTCTGCGGGACTCAGCTATCTGCTCCATGTGGTAATGATCCGCCTTTCCCGCCGGGTCTGCAAGCAGATGCGCCATGACATATTCGACAATCTCACCGCTCTGCCTGTGGGGTACTTTGACAAATATCAGACCGGCGATATCATCAGCACCATCACCTACGATGTGGATACGGTGAATCAGTCTCTCTCCGCCGACCTGCTGCAAATTCTGCAAAGCGTCATCACCGTGGTGGTCTCCTTCTTCATGATGCTGACCATTGCCCCAAAGCTGATCCTGATTTTTGTGGTTACCCTTCCCCTGACCGTATGGTTCACCCAATGGCTGGCCCGGCGGATCCGGCCTCTGTTCCGCAGACGCAGCGCGAAGCTGGGCGAACTAAACGGCTTTGTGGAGGAAATGCTCTCCGGTCAGAAAACCATCTCCGCCTATGGTCGCCAAGCAGCGGTTTTAACCCGCTTTGACAGCAAAAATCAGGCGGCGGTGGACGCCTACACCGTAGCGGAGGCCCAGGGCACCGTCACCGGCCCCTCTGTGAACTTCATCAATAACATTTCCATTGCCCTGATCTGTGTCTTTGGTTCCCTGCTGTTCCTGGGTGGGGAAATACGGCTGGGTGACCTGAGCAGCTTTGTCCAGTACTCCCGGAAGTTCTCCGGCCCCATTAACGAGGTGGCAAACATTTTCTCCGAGCTGCAAAGCGCGCTGGCCGCTGCGGAGCGGGTCTTCTCTCTCATTGACGCAGAGCCGGAACCGGAGGATGCCCCTGACGCCAGGGTTCTTTCCGATGTAAAGGGCGACGTGCGCATGGAGCATGTGAACTTTTCCTATATCCCGGGCCAGCCGATCATCCAGAATCTGAACCTTCATGCGGAGCCTGGCAGCTTAACTGCCATTGTCGGCCCCACCGGCGCCGGAAAAACCACCATTATCAATCTTCTGATGCGCTTTTATGATGTGGACGGAGGCAGCATTTTCATTGACGGCCAGGACATCCGATCCCTGACCCGTGCCTCCCTTCGCAGTGCCTTTACCATGGTATTGCAGGACACCTGGCTGTTCCACGGCACCGTCTTTGAAAACATCGCCTACGGAAAGCCCGGGGCTACCATGGAGGAAGTGGTAAACGCCGCAAAGGCTGCTCACATCCATGGCTACATCTCCCGGCTGCCCCAGGGGTATGACACCATTCTGTCTGACAACGGCACCTCCATTTCCAAGGGTCAGAAGCAGATGCTCACCATCGCCCGTGCCATGCTGCTGGATGCCCATATGCTGATTCTGGATGAAGCCACCTCCAATGTGGACACCCGTACCGAGGAACAGATCCAGGCCGCTATGCGAAAGCTCATGCAGGAGAAAACCTGTTTTGTCATCGCCCACCGCTTGTCTACCATCCGCTCTGCCGACCATATTTTAGTGTTGGACGGCGGCAGAATTGTGGAGCAGGGCAACCATGAATCTTTGATGGCGCAAAACGGATTCTATCGCCGCCTGTATCAAAGTCAGTTTGATTCCGTTTCCTGAGTCATTCCCCGCTCATGATCGAGTCTTCTGCCAGTTATGCCATTTGTAACCGGCAGTTGACCTTTAGAGGTATTTACATGACCCAAACACAGAAACAGACGCACCGCAAAATACGGTGCGTCTGTTTTTGTTGAACTTGTAAAGTCCTGGATTACATATCCTTGATAGCAGCCTGTGCTGGTCTGAATGTATGGGAAGCGATAGAATCACCCGTAATAAAACCGAAAACACCTTGTTTACAGTATAAATCCCTCACCTAAGAAATGCAAGAGAAATATTCGCAAGGCGTGTTTTTTCCCTTTTCATAAACCATGGCATTCCATACACGCTGCTGATAGGAGGTAACATTTATGACCCCGCAAATCATCGCCATCGCCAATCAAAAGGGCGGCGTCGGTAATGGAAAGCAAGTGATTATGGAAAGCTGAGACGAAAAAACTGGAGGA
>CAYMWT010000013.1:0-19075 GCA_964394055.1 uncultured Oscillospiraceae bacterium | reverse complement strand
CGGCGTCATGCGTCTGGAGCGGCTCATTGGGGAAATGACCGATTTCGTCCGGGCCAAGGTGGTGGAGAACCAGATCGTGGAGGAGAACGAGGTGGAGGAGACCACGGCGAAGATCGCCCTGGCGGCCCTGAAATACGGCGACCTGAGCAACCAGCCCACCAAGGACTATATCTTTGACATGGATCGGTTTGCCGCCTTTGAAGGGAACACCGGTCCCTACATCCTCTATACCATCGTCCGGATCAAGTCCATCCTCAGCAGGTTCGGCGCCTGGGAGCAGCTGGCCATCCAGGCTCCTGCCAATGCCTGCGCCAAGGATCTGATGCTGGCTCTGACCAAGTTCGGCCCGACTTTGGAGGGGGCGCTGAGTGCCTCCGCCCCCAATCTGATCTGTGCCTATATCTATGAGCTGGCAGGCTGCGTGAACAAGTTCTACCACGAGACGCCGATTTTGAAGGAAGCCGACGAAACCGTGAAGGCGGGCCACATTGCCCTGATTGGCCTGGCGAAAAACGTGCTGGAAACCAGCATCTATCTGCTGGGCTTCTCCGCGCCGGAGAAAATGTAATACAGAAACCCCGCTTCCAAAATCGGAAGCGGGGTTTACTTATGGAAGCAGACCACTTCATTTGGGGTGCAATCCAAAATCACGCACAGCTTTTCCAGGGTCAGCAGGGTGATATTCTTTCCTTTTTTCAGGGAGTCCAGGGTTTTGTTGTCGATCCCTTCCTGTAGGAGCCGGTACTGGCTGATGTTCTTTTGCTTCATGGTTTCCCAGAGGGGAGAATAGTCTACCATACCCTGCCCTGCTTTCCTGATAGAATAACTCTATTATAGGAAAAAATATTGTGCTCTGATATTGTGGAGATATTCACAATATGCTATACTGTTAGGCAGAGGTGATACTATGAAAAAAAGAAAACTGGATGTCATTCTGGCAAAGATAGCAAAAGCACATGGAACATCTGTTCAGGAGGTCAGAAAAGAAATGCAGGTAGCAATGGAAGCAGGGCAAAGAAGTGAGGATCCCAAAGTAAAGGAAATATGGAATCAAATACCGAAAAAAGGCCAAGAGCTTACATTGGAGGAATTTGTTGATTATCTGGTTCGGAGAGTAAAACAGTAAAGCCAAAGGCGGGGACGATCTGATTTGGGATCGTTCCCGCCTTTGAATTGGCGTTTTTACTGCATAGCGCTCAGCGCCAGGGCATTCTGGGTCTTGTACAGCTGGGAGTAGATGCCGTCGGTCTTCAACAGCTCCTCATGGGAGCCGCATTCGGTGATCACACCGTCGGCAATGGAGATGATCCGGTCCGCGCTGCGGATGGTGCTGAGGCGGTGGGCGATGATCAGGGTGGTGCGGCCAATGGCCAGGTTGTCAAAGGCCCGCTGGATTTTTGCCTCGGTGACGGAGTCCAGAGCGGAGGTGGCCTCGTCCAGAATCAGAATGGGCGGGTTCTTCAGGAAGATCCGGGCAATGGCGATCCGCTGCTTCTGACCGCCGGAAAGCAGGGTGCCACGCTCACCCACATAGGTCTGCATTCCGTCGGGCATGGCGAGAATGTCGTCGTAGATCTCCGCCTTCTTTGCCGCCTCGATGACCTCTTCCATGGTGGCGTCAGGCCTGCCATAGCGGATGTTCTCGAAAATAGTATCGGCAAAGAGGAACACATCCTGCTGCACGATGCCCACGTTTTCGTGAATGCTCCTCTGGGTCACGTCCCGGATGTCCTGGCCGTCAATGGAAATGCTGCCGGAGGACACATCATAGAATCGGGGGATCAGCTGGCACAGGGTGGACTTACCGCCGCCGGAGGGGCCGACAATGGCCAGGGTTTCCCCGGGAGCCACATGGAGGGATACGTCATGGAGGATGGCCAGGTCACCGTCGTAGGCGAAGGAAACGTGATCCACGTCGATCTCACCCCGGATACTTTGCAGGGGCTTGGCGTCCTGCTTATCGGCAATGGTGGGTTCGGTGCGCATGACCTCCACGAACCGGTTCAGACCCGCAAAGCCGTTGGCGAACAGCTCGGAGAAGTTGCTGAGCTTGCGCATGGGGTTGACGAAGGAGGAGATGTACAGGGTGAAGGTGAGAAGATCCCGGTAGTCCATGCCGCCCTTCATGACGAAGTAGCCGCCGAAGCCAATGACGATCACGTTCAGGCTGCACAGGAAGAACTCCACGCTGCTGTTGAACATAGCCATAGCCTTGTGGAATTCCCGCTTGGAGGTTTTGTAAACCGCATTGGCGGCGTCAAACCGGGCGCCTTCCACTGCCTCGTTGGCGAAGGCCTTGGCGGTGCGGACGCCGGACAGGCTGCTCTCGATCTCCTGGTTGATGTGGCCGGTTTTCTCTTTGGTGGCGGCGGAGGCCCGGGCCATCCGGCGGCGCATCATCATGATTACCGTCAGGAAGACGGGAATGGTCAGAGCTACGATCACCGCCAGCTGCCAGCGAATGGAAATCATAACCGCCAGGGCGCCGATGATGGTGAGAATGGAGGTCAGAATATCCTCCGGGCCGTGGTGGGCAAGCTCTGTCAGCTCGAACAGGTCGCTGGTGAGCCGGGCCATAAGCTTGCCGGTGCGGTTCTGGTCATAGAAGTCGAAGCTCAGCTCCTGCATGTGGTGGAACAGATCCTGACGGATGTCCGCCTCCACCCGGATGCCGAAGGTGTGGCCATAGTAGCCTACAATGAAGTTCAGCCCAGAGCGAAGCACATAGCTGACTGCCACAATGACCATTACGGTGAAGAAGGTACGGTAGGCCTGGTTTGGCAGCAGGTCATACAGAGCGCTTCGGGTCACCAGGGGGAAGGACAGATCAATGGCGGCAATGCCCGTGGCGCAGAGAATGTCGATGGCGAAAAGAAACTTGTGATTTTTGAAATAACGCAAAAAAATCATCAGCGGCGACAGACGCTGATAGTCCTGGGTTGTCATAGTTTTACCTCCTTATTTTTACATAGGATAGCATAATTCCTTGAAAATGTAAAGAGAAAGGGAGAAAATGAGGAGAAAAAAACAGACTTGCAAATACAGGGGAACTTGGTATAATAGCCACATAGAGACGAGAATTCCAATGGATTGACCTTTTCCGGGGTTTCGGGAGAGGAAAAGCGCGCGGCAGGATGCTGCCGGGAAAGAGGGGAACGGGCGTGGAGGAACAGCGGATCACATCCCGAAAGAACGAAAAATTGCAGCAGGTGAAAAGGCTGTTTGCCTCCCGAAAGGCCCGGGAGGAAGCGGGGCTGTTTGTGTCCGATGGAACGAAGCTCCTTTCCGAGGCGGTGCGGTACTGCCCGGGACTTCAAAGGGTGATCCTCTCCGACGGCGTGGCGGCGGAGGTTCCCGGGAGCGTAGAGGTGATCCGGGTGCCGGAGGATGTGATGGCCTCCCTTTCCCCCATGGAAAGCCCCCAGGGCGCCATTTTCCTGTGCAGGCTTCCGGAAAAGCAGGCCTTTCAGGCAAGGCCCGGAATGCTCCTCCTGGATGGAATTCAGGATCCGGGAAACCTGGGAACCATATTGCGGACGGCGGACGCTCTGGACGTGCCGGTGGCATTGCTGGAAGGCTGCGCCGACCCTTACAGTCATAAGGTGGTAAGGGCCAGCATGGGAGCGGTGCTGCGCACCCAGGTGGTGCAGTGCACCTGGCAGGAGGCCAGGAAGGTCTGCCGGGAGGCGGGAATTCCGGTGGCGGTGACCGCCCTGAGTGACCGGGCAGAGGACATTCGGAAAGCCAGCCTGGGAACCATGGCCGTGGTCATCGGAAGCGAAGGAAGGGGCGTCCGCCAGGAGATTCTGGACTGTGCGGACGCGGAACTGATTATCCCCATGAATCCCCATTGTGAATCCCTGAACGCCGCTGTAGCGTCAGCCATCGTCATGTGGCAGATGCGGGTATAAAATAAAAAAGAGAAAAGGGGAAACGCCATGCTGAAACACTGGATATGGTTGGCCCACAGGCCCGGTCTTCACGACCGGGTGAAACCGGCGCTGCTGGAGCGCTTCCCGGACGCGGAGGCAATTTACTATGCCGGGGAAGAGGCCTTTGAAGGCATCGAGGGCCTGACCCGGGAGGGAATGGAGGCTCTGCGGAATAAGGATCTGACAGAAGCGGAGAGGATCCTGGCCCAGTGCGAACGGAAGCGGCTGCACATCCTGACCTATGGAGACGCGGCCTATCCCGGCGCGCTGAAGCACATAGCCGATCCGCCTGTGGTTCTCTACTATAAGGGCCAGCTGCCGGATCTGGACTCCTATCCGGTGATTGGTGTGGTGGGCACCCGGAAGGCCTCCCCCTATGGCCTGACCACCGCGAGACGGATGGGCTACCAGATCGCCAGACACGGCGGCATTGTGGTTTCCGGCCTGGCCAGCGGGATCGACGGCATTGCCATGAGCGGCGCCATCTCAGCGGGAGGCACGGTGGTTGGAGTTCTGGGCTGCGGCGCGGATGTGGTATATCCGGAGTCCAACCGTACTCTGTTTGGGGATACGGAGGCCTTCGGCTGTATTTTAAGTGAGTATAAGCCTGGTACACCGCCCTATGGAAACAATTTCCCCAGACGGAACCGGATCATCAGCGGCCTGAGCGACGGCGTGCTGGTGGTGGAGGCTCCGGAACGCAGCGGGGCACTGATCACGGCCCGTCAGGCGGCGGAGCAGGGCCGGGATGTCTTTGTGGTGCCCGGGAACATCGATCAGCCAAACTGCGCGGGCAGCAATCTTCTGCTCCGGGATGGGGCGATCATGGCCTCCTCCGGCTGGGATGTGATCCAGGAATATGAATGGCAGTATCCGGATAAGATTCACCCGGATGGAGAAGCGCTCCAGCGGAATCCCCAGCGGGAGAACGGCGTCATTCCTATCACAAACCGGGAAAAACCCATGGCAAAAGTGGCCCAGCCCACCCTGATTCCCGGAAAAACGGAAAATCTTAATAAAGAGTTTACGAAAAAAGGCATTGACAAGGAACCTTCCACGCCGTATAGTGACTTAAATAAGGAGCCGCCCAAGCTTTCCGGCAGCGAGCAGGCTGTTGTGGACGCGCTGAAAGCGGGAGAGCGGCTGGTGGACGATGTGATCGCGGAAACGGGGCTTCCTGTGGGAAAGCTGCTCACAGCGCTGACGACCCTGGAATTAAAGGGAATCCTGAAGCGGCTGCCCGGAAAGCGGATCACGCTGAAGTAGGGGTTCGGGACTTGTCCCAAGCGCCCTTGGGCGCAAGCTGTCCATGACAGCATATATTGAAACGGAGAGCAATTTTTCATGTCAAAAGCAACCAATCTTGTCATCGTGGAGTCACCCTCCAAGGCAAAGACCATCGGCCAGTATCTTGGCCCTGAATATGTGGTAAAGGCCAGCATGGGCCATCTGCGGGATCTTCCCAAAAGCAAGATGGGCGTGGATCTGGAGCATGACTTTACCCCCCAGTATATCCCCGTCCGGGGAAAGGAAGCCCTGATCAAGGAGCTGAAAACCGCCGCCGCCCAGGCGGATACGGTGTATCTGGCAACGGACCCTGACCGGGAGGGAGAGGCCATTTCCTGGCACCTGAAGGAGCTGTTCGGCCTGCCGGATGAAAAGACCCATCGGGTCACCTTCAATGAGATCACCAAAAACGTGGTGCGCCAGTCAATCCAGAACCCCCGGGATATTGACTACGACCTGGTGGATGCTCAGCAGGCAAGGCGGATCCTGGATCGGATCGTAGGCTATCAGCTTTCTCCTCTGCTCTGGAAGAAGGTGCGCCGGGGCCTGTCCGCCGGTCGTGTCCAGAGCGTGGCCACCCGTCTGGTGGTGGATCGGGAGAATGAGATCCGGGCCTTCCAGCCCAAGGAATACTGGTCCCTGGATGTGAAGCTGAACAGAATCGGAAAGCCTGGCAGCTTCCTGGCCCATTACTGGGGCGAGGAGAAAAAGCGGGAGCTGAACAGCGAGGAAGAGACCCAGCAGATCATCGACGACATTACGGGCAAGCCCTTTGCCGTCACCAATGTGAAGAAGGCGGAAAAGAAGCGGGGCGCCGCCCCTCCCTTTACCACCTCCACCTTACAGCAGGAGGCCTCCCGGAAGCTGGGCTTTACCCCGAGAAAAACCATGATGGTGGCCCAGCAGCTCTACGAAGGCGTGGAGATCGCGGGAGAGGGTACCACGGGCCTGATTACCTATATGCGTACCGACTCCCTGCGGCTTTCCACAGAGGCCATGGCTGCCGCGGCGGACTTTATCCGGGCCAGATATGGCGAAAGCTATTATTACGGGAAGTTCCATGAGTTTAAGACCAAGGCAAATGCCCAGGACAGCCACGAGGCCATCCGTCCGTCTCATGTGGAGCTGGAGCCGGAACGGGTGAGAGCCAGCCTGACCGCCGATCAGTATAAGCTATATAAGCTGGTTTGGAGCCGGTTCCTGGCAACCCAGATGGCAAATGCCGTATACGATACCGTGTCCATCGACACCCAGTGCGCCGGGCATGTGTTCCGTTCCAGCCATCAGAGTATGCGCTTCCCCGGGTTTATTGCCGTATATGAGGAAGGCAGAGACGAGGAAGGGGAGAGTCTGGGCTCACCGCTTCCGGATCTGAATGTGGGAGACCAGGCATCCGTCTCCGACATCGCCAAGGAGCAGCACTTCACCCAGCCTCCTGCCCGGTATACCGAGGCCACCCTGGTCAAGGCCATGGAGGAAAAGGGCATTGGCCGTCCTTCCACCTATGCCGCCACCATCTCTACCATTGAGGATCGGGAGTATGTGGTGAAGGAGGACAAAAGACTTGCCCCTACCGCTCTGGGCGAGATTGTCAATGGCCTCATGGTGGAGAGGTTCAACGACATTGTGGACGTGGAATTCACCGCCAACATGGAGTCCCGCCTGGATCAGGTGGAGGAGGGCAAGCAGAACTGGAAGGATCTGCTGGCAGAATTCTACGGAGAGTTCAGCAAGGAGCTGCAAAGCGCGGAGGAGGCCCTGGAGGGCGTTCACCTGAAGGTGCCCGAGGAGGAAACCGACGAGGTTTGCGAGCTTTGCGGCCGGAAAATGGTAATCAAAATGGGCCGCTACGGGAAATTCCTGGCCTGTCCCGGGTTCCCGGAGTGCAAAAACGCAAAGCCCCTGGTGGAGCGTATGCCCGGTCGTTGCCCCAAGTGCGGCAGCGGGCTGCTGAAGCGGAAAAGCAAAAAGGGCTACGCCTACTATGCCTGCGAAAAGGGCGCGGAGTGCGGCTTTATGACCTGGGACGTGCCCACGGCGGAGGACTGCCCGGAGTGCGGTCAGACCATGTTCAAAAAGTCCGGCAAGGGTCGGATGAAGCCCTTCTGCGTCAACGAAAAATGCAGCCGGTTCCTGCCAGAGGATCAGCGGGGCTACTATAAAAAGAAGACGGATACTGAGGCTTCCGGTACGGAAGCGGAAGAAAAAAAGACGGCGAAGGCCGCTGGGAAGAAGGCCGCTCCGAAGGCCTCTGCTTCCAAGACAGCGAAGAAAACAACCACGAAGAAAACCACAACCAGGAAAACAACCACAAAGAAAACCACTCAGAAGGAGAGCTGACCATGGAGGTAAAAGTCATCGGCGCGGGCCTGGCAGGCTGTGAGGCTGCCTGGCAGCTGGCAAACCGGGGCATTTCCGTTGTGCTCTATGAGATGAAGCCGGAGAAGATGTCCCCGGCCCATCACAGTTCGGACTTTGCCGAGCTGGTCTGCTCCAACTCCCTCCGGGGTGACCGGTTGGAAAACGCTGTGGGATTGCTCAAGGAGGAGCTTCGCCGGTGCGGCAGCCTGATTATGGAATGCGCCGAGGCCACCCGTGTGGAGGCAGGCGGCTGTCTCGCGGTAGACCGACAGGGCTTTTCCCGGATGGTGACGGAGAAGATCCGCAGTCACCCGGGTATCCGTGTGGTTTCCCGGGAGGTGACGGAGGTGCCGGAAGGGCCGGTGATCATCGCCTCCGGCCCCCTGACCTCCGATGCTCTGTCTGAGGCCATCGGAAGGTATTTCGGGGAGACGGGTTATCTGCACTTTTTTGATGCCGCCGCCCCGCTGATCACAGCGGAATCCATCGACATGACGGAGGGCTGGTGGCAGTCCCGGTATGACCGGGGCACTCCGGACTACATCAACTGCGCCATGGATCGGGAGCAGTACGAGGCCTTTGTCCGGGAGCTGGTATCTGCCCAGGAGGCGGAGGTTCACGGGTTTGAGGATAAGAATGTGTTCGAGGGCTGTATGCCTGTGGAGGTCATGGCCCGCCGTGGAATTGAGACATTGCGCTATGGGCCCCTGAAGCCTGTGGGCCTGACGGATCCCAAAACCGGGAAGGAGCCCTACGCGGTGGTGCAGCTTCGTCAGGACAACGCAGCCAAAAGCGTGTTTAACCTGGTGGGCTTCCAGACCCATCTGAAGTTCGGAGAGCAGAAGCGGGTATTCTCCATGATCCCCGCCCTCCGCAATGCGGAATTTGTCCGCTACGGCGTGATGCACCGCAACACCTTCCTCCAAAGCCCCAAGCTGCTGGATCGGTACTATGCTGACCGGCGTGATCCCCTGGTGGCCTTTGCCGGACAGATGACCGGGGTGGAGGGGTATGTGGAGTCCACGGCCTCCGGGTATCTGGCCGCCGTTGCCATGGCCGCCAGGGTGCAGGGAAGAGCCCTGCCGGATTTCCCAAAGACCACAGCCATCGGGGCTTTGGGACTGTACATCAGCGATGAAAAGCTGGAGCATTTCCAGCCTATGAATATCAATTTCAGCATTATTGAGCCGCTGAACCAGCGGATCCGCAAAAAATCGGAAAAGAACCTGGCCATCGCGAATCGTGCCCTGGAGACAATCGAGACACTGGTCGCTGCCGGGATTTAACAAAGAAAGAGGTGGAGCAGATGAAGATCATTCTGGATGCCATGGGCGGAGACAACGCTCCCGAGGCGCCCGTTCTGGGTGCCATTGAAGCCAACAAGGCGTTCCATGTGGATATCGTTCTGGTAGGTCGGGGCGAGGCCATTCTGGAGGTCATGAGCAATCATGGCATTTCCGATTTGCCGGAGGGCGTGGAGATTGCCAACGCCGATGACGTGGTGGATATGCACGACGATCCCGCTTCCGTGATCCACAAGCGGAAGAATTCCTCTATGGTTGTGGGCCTGAAAATGCTGGCCGATGGGAAAGGGGACGCTTTTGTGTCCGCCGGCTCCACCGGCGCCCTGCTCACCGGAGCGACCCTGATCGTCAAGCGGGTGCGGGGAATCCGCCGGGCAGCCATGGCTCCTGCCATGCCTACCAAAACCGGCGGCAAGGTCATCATCTGCGACTGCGGCGCCAACGCCGAATGCACCCCGGAATTCCTGCTTCAGTTCGGCCTGGTAGGCTCCGCCTATGCCAAAAAGGTGCTGGGTATTGAAAATCCCAGAGTGGGCCTATTAAACATCGGCACCGAGGACAGCAAGGGAACCCAGCTGCAAAAGGACGCCTATGTCCTCCTTCAGGACGCGGCGGGCAAGGGACTGATCCACTTTACAGGCAATGTGGAAGCCCGGGCCGTTCCTCTGGGAGAGGTGGACGTGGTGGTCTGCGACGGCTTCAGCGGCAATGTGCTGCTAAAGTCCATTGAGGGCACTGCTATGTTCATGGGCAGCATGATGAAGAAGATTTTTAAGAAGAACATCTTTACGAAGCTCGGCTACCTGCTGTGCAAGGGCGGTGTGGGCGAGATGATGAAGATGATGGACTACCGGGAGATCGGCGGAACCCAGTTCCTGGGAATTCAGAAGCCGGTGATCAAAGCCCACGGCGCATCCGACGCCCTGGCTTTCCGCAACGCGGTTGGGCAGGCCATGACCGCGGCAAAGGGAAATATTTCCAACGAAATCACGGAAGCCCTGGCGGCCATAAAGGAGAGCGTGCATGATTAAAGACCTGGAAACAGCCATTGGCTACCGGTTCCAAAATATTTCCCTGCTCCAAAACGCCCTGACCCATTCCTCCTACGCCAACGAGCGCTGGCACAACAGCCTGCTCAGCAACGAACGGCTGGAATTCCTGGGGGACAGCGTTCTGGGAATGCTGGTGGCGGAGTATCTGTACCGGAACTTCCCCAACCGCCCCGAGGGAGAGCTGACCCGGATGCGGGCGGATATGGTCTGTGAAAAGACATTGGCCACGGTGGCAAGACAGATCCATCTGGGAGACCATCTGCTTCTGGGCCACGGAGAAGAGCAGGGAGGCGGACGCAGCCGGGATTCCATCCTGGCGGACGGGGTGGAATCCGTCATTGCCGCCTGCTTCCTGGACGGCGGCATTGACGCGGCACTGGGATTTGTTCAGAAATTCATTCTGGTAACGGTGCCTGTGACAAAGCTTCACAACGCCGATTATAAGACCCAGCTTCAGGAGCTGGTGCAGCAGAAGAAAAACCAGGTGCTGTCCTATACCCTGGTGGGCCAGTCCGGGCCTGACCACGACAAGAAGTTTGACGTGGAGGTTTCCCTGAACGGAAAGACCGTGGGCACAGGCACCGGCAGCAGCAAAAAGCGGGCAGAGCAGGAAGCGGCCCGATGCGCCATTGAGAAGCTGTTTCCCACGGCAATTTGAAACGATTCCCTGAAAATACGAAGGATGACCCGGCAGCAAATGGCTGTCGGGTCATAATATGTTGTCATATTGCCCAAAAATTTGCTTTTTTATTGACAAAAGCGACCAAATGGGGTACTATCAGTGGGTTGAAAACTTCGCATATAAGCGGAAACGGTCCCGAAAGGAGAATTGTCTATGGATCTGTATCACAAACTGGAAGAGGTATCCCGGCTGTTTCGGATCGATTATGAATATTTGGGTTACGAGACCATTCAGATGGGCAACGTAAACCGTACCTATAAAGTCAATTTCATGCTGCCCGAGGGAAAGCCCAAGTCCTTCCTGGTGCAGAACGTCAATACCTATGCCTTCCGCAATCCTGTGGGCCTGATGGAAAACATCGACAAGGTAACCGAGCATATCCGCAGAAAAAAGCCCGGCAAGCTGGCCCTCCACTTCCACCATACCGCCGATCGGAAGACCTATGTGTCCGATGGCAGCAACTTCTGGCGGATGACCAACTACGTTCCTTCGGTGACCTTTAACTCTGTGGTGAACCTGGACGTGGTACGCAACGCGGGCAAGGCCTTTGGCGAGTTCCAGATGGATCTTTCGGATTTTGACATCGGGGAGCTGACGGAAACCATTCCCAACTTCCACAACACCATCAGCCGGTATGAAAAGCTGATTCAGTCTGTTCAGGAGAACAGAGCGGGAAGAGCAGACCAGGTTCGGGAGGAGATCGACTTTCTGATGTCGGTTCAGGAGAAGGCCTGCACCCTGACCCGGCTGCAGAAGGAAGGAAAGCTGCCTCTGCGGGTGACCCACAATGATACCAAGATCAACAATGTGCTCTTCGATCCCGAGACCCAGGATGCTATGATCGTCATTGACCTGGATACGGTCATGCCCGGCCTGATCGGCCATGACTTTGGCGATGCCATTCGGTTTGCCGCCAATTTCGTGGAGGAGGACTGCCAGGAGTATGACAAGGTAGGCGTAAACCTGGAGGTGTTCCAGGCCTTCGCGGAGGGCTTCCTCTCCATGACGGCAAAGACCATGACGGATATGGAGATCGAGACCCTGGCCCTGAGCAGCTTTGTACTGACGGCAGAGCTGGCTACCCGGTTCCTGGCGGATTACCTGGACGGAGATCTGTATTTTAACATCAAGTATCCGGAACACAACCTGGTGCGCACCCGCTGCCAGATCGCCCTGGCAAAGGATATGCTCCGAAAGATGGAGGACATGGAGGCAATCGTCCGCCGGTGTGTGGCCGAAGCCCAATAACGCATACGCCCACAGCCTGAGGCTGTGGGCACTTTTTCTGAAAGCGGGATTCTGGGGAAAACTTCCCCTTGCTGTATAGGGCGGAATGTGTTATAATAAGCCATAATTATGCGTATCTGCAAATAAAGAGTACCTTTGCTCTGACATAACTTTTGGAGCAAGCCATTAGGGTGTGTGTTACATGGGTTTTAGAAAAAAAGAAAACGGAAATCTGTATGCCATTACCAGGGTAGCCATGATCATGGCACTGGACGTGCTGGCGACCTCCGCGTCCTTCTTCTTCGGACTGTGGTTTCGGGCGGATTTTGTGTTTGCCAATATTCGGGTGGATCATATGCAGGGGTATCTCTCTGCCATCGGCCCCTGGTGCGTCATTACCGTAGCGGTGTTCCTGATCTTCCAGCTGTATAACTGCATCTGGGCCTTTGTCAGCACCCCGGAGGTGTTTCGGATCACCGGGGCCTACTGCGTCCTGGCGGTTATCGGCGTGCTGGTATTCCACTTTGACGGCGTGCTGATGCCCCGGGCCAGTATGGTGGTGGGCTTCCTGCTGAGCTATGTGTGCAGCGTGGTGATCCGGTTCTCCTACCGGATGTGGCTGTCCGTGCTGCGGAAGTTCAGCCATGCCGCCCACGCCGCGGGGCTGAAAAACGTCATGCTCATTGGCGCGGGAGACGCGGGACGTGCCCTGGCCCAGGAATTTGCCAACAGCAATTTCATCCGGGATCGTCTGGCCTGTGTCATTGACGACAACACGGTGAAGGTGGGCAAGAGGCTTTGCGGCATTCCCATTGTGGGTACCCGGGAGGAAATTCCCACGGCGGTAAAGCAGTATAACATCAGCAAGATCATCGTTGCCATTCCCAGCGCCTCCGCCAAACAGCGCAAGGAGATCCTGGACATCTGCACCACCACCGGCTGTGAGGTTCAGATCCTTCCCGGCATCTTCCAGATGGTCAACGGAGAGATCAGCGTCAGCAAGCTGCGCAAGGTGGATCCCCAGGATCTGCTGGGCCGGGATCCCATTAAGGTGAACCTGGATGAGATCTTTCACTTCGTGTCCGGCAAGGTGGTCATGGTCACCGGGGGCGGCGGCAGCATTGGCAGCGAGCTATGCCGTCAGATCGCCCGGGCCAATCCCAAGCAGCTGGTGATTTTCGACATCTACGAAAACAATGCCTACGAAATTCAGATGGAGCTTCAGCGCAACCATCCAGAACTGAACCTGGTAGTGCTTATCGGCTCTGTCCGCAATACCAACCGGGTCAATTCCGTGGTGGGCAAGTATCGGCCGGACATTGTGTTCCATGCCGCCGCCCACAAGCATGTGCCCCTTATGGAGGATAGCCCCAACGAAGCCATCAAGAATAACGTCTTCGGTACATACAAAATGGCCAAGGCCGCCGCAAAGTATGGCGTGGGCCGGTTCGTGCTGATCTCCACGGACAAGGCGGTGAATCCCACCAACATCATGGGCGCCTCCAAGCGGCTGTGCGAAATGGTGGTGCAGATGATGAACCGCTGCTCCGATACGGAATTCGTGGCGGTTCGGTTCGGCAACGTCCTGGGCAGCAACGGCAGCGTAATTCCCCTGTTTAAAAGCCAGATCGAGGCTGGTGGCCCGGTGACAGTGACCCATCCCGACATCATCCGCTACTTTATGACCATTCCCGAGGCGGTGAGCCTGGTACTTCAGGCGGGCTACTATGCCCACGGCGGAGAGATTTTCATTCTGGACATGGGAGAACCGGTGAAGATCGACGACATGGCCAGAAACATGATCCGGCTCAGCGGCTATGAACCGGATGTGGACATTCAGATCAAGTATACCGGTCTGCGGCCTGGCGAAAAGCTGTACGAGGAGCTGCTGATGAAGGAGGAAGGCCTCCAGGAGACGGCCAACAAGCTGATCCACATTGGCAGGCCCATTGAAATGGACGACGAGCTGTTCCAGAAGCAGCTGAACCGTCTGGAAATCGCCTGTAAGGCGGAGGCCACCAACATCAAGGACATTGTGGCGGAGATTGTGCCGACCTATCACCCCCAGGTGGAGGAAAAGGTCTGAGGGAAAGGAAGAGAGGAATGTACCAGAAATTTGGAAAACGGCTGCTGGATATACTGCTCTCCGGCTGTATCCTTGTTTGCCTGAGCTGGCTGTACCTTCTGGTGGCCATTGCCATTGTGGTGGATGATCCCGGCCCGGTGTTCTTCCGTCAGAAACGGGTGGGCATTCACAAAACCCATTTCATGATTTTAAAGTTCCGCACCATGAAAATGGATACCCCCAAGGATACTCCGACCCACTTGCTGGACAATCCCCAGCAGTATATCACCCGGGTAGGACGGGTTCTGCGGAAGACCTCTCTGGACGAGCTGCCCCAGATTGCCCAGATTTTTACGGGAAAGATGTCCTTCATCGGCCCCCGGCCTGCCCTGTGGAACCAGTTTGATCTGATTGAAGAACGGGATAAGTACGGAGCCAATGACGTGATGCCCGGCCTCACCGGCTGGGCCCAGATCAATGGCCGGGACGAGCTGCCTATCGATGTGAAAGCCTGGTTCGACGGGGAGTATGTGAAGAAGCAGAGCTTCCTGTTTGACTGTCGCTGCTTCTTCGGCACCTTCCTGGCAGTGCTGCGCCACGACGGCGTGGTGGAGGGCGGCACCGGCCAGCTGGAAAAGGAGAAGACCCGGAAATGAAAAAGCTTCTGATCACCGGCGCCCACAGCTATATCGGAACGGCGGTTGGGAATTATCTGAACCGGTGGAAAACGGAATTTGAAGTGACCAAGGTCAGCGTGTCCGACGGAAGCTGGAAGGATCTGCCCTTTGAGGGCTACGACGCGGTGCTCCATGTGGCGGCCATCGTCCACCAGCCGGGCAGCAAGAATGACCCCGACCAGTGGCCCCTGTATGAGCAGGTCAATACCACACTGGCCATAGAGATCGCCGAAAAGGCCAGGGAGGCGGGAGTCAGGCAATTTATTTTCATGAGCAGCGCCAGCGTCTACGGCCTGGACGCGCCGCTGGGAAGGCCTGTGACCATTACCGCCGACACGCCTCTGTGTCCCAAGGATCACTATGGCCTGAGCAAATTAAAGGCGGAGGAAGGCCTCCAGGCCCTGTGCGGTACGGATATGAAGCTGGTCATTTTAAGGCCGCCCATGATCTACGGCAAGGGCTGCAAGGGCAACTATCAGAGACTTGCGGCCATGGCAAAAAAGCTGCCGGTGTTCCCGGATGTGGACAACCGGCGCTCCATGCTGTATATCGGAAATCTGACGGAGTTTATTCGTCTGATCCTGGAGGACGAGGCAGAGGGAATTTTCTGCCCCCAGGATCGGGAATATGTGAATACCGCTGACATGGTGGGTCTGATTGCCCACTGCCATGGAAGAAACATTCTCATGGTGAAGGGCATGACCTGGGCGCTGAAGCTGCTGCGACCCATGACAAAAGCGGTGGACAAGGCCTTTGGCAGCCTGTGCTATGCCAGGGAGCTGAGCGAGTATCCCAGAGACTACCAATTATTTGATTTGGTTCAGGCCATTGCCGAAACGGAGAACTAAGTAATGAAGGGGGAGAGGAAAGTGAAAAAAAGGGATATTCTGTTTCTGTGTCAGTTTTTTCACCCGGAGTATATTTCCTCTGCCCAGCTTCCCTATGAGACGGTGCAGGCCCTGAATGAGGCCGGATTTACGGTGGATGTGCTGTGCGGCTATCCCAGGGAGTATCTGGAGGGGACGGACATTCCCGTCAGAGAGGTAAAAAACGGGGTTTCCATCCGCCGCCTCAAGTATATCCAGCTGGATCGAAAGGGCTTTCTGGGAAGACTTATCAACTACTTTTCCTTTACCCTGATGGTGCTGCTTCAGCTGGGGCAGTTCCGGAAATACCGCTCCATCGTGGTGTATTCCAATCCGCCCATTCTCCCCTGGATCGCCTCCTGGGGAAAGGCGCTGTTTGGCACGAAATTGATTTTTGTTTCCTATGACCTGTATCCCGAGGTGGCCACTGTTACGAGAACCCTGGGCGAGGGAAACCCCATCTGCCGGCTGATGAACCACATCAACAAATGCGTCTACCGCCGGGCGGATCGGGTGGTTGCCCTGTCGGAGGAAATGAAGGATTACATCCTGAACCACCGTCCCATTGAGGCGGAACGGGTGTCGGTGATTCCCAACTGGTACTCCGGGCAGGAGGAGCCTCTGGAAAAAGGGGAGGATAACCGTTTCTGGGAAATGACAAAAGGCCGGTTCACGGTTTCCTATTTTGGCAATATGGGCACCATGCAGGATATGGACACCATTCTGGGTGCTATCCGGAAGCTTCGGGAGGAGGATAACATCTTCTTCCTGTTCGCGGGCCACGGCAATAAGCTGGAAGAGCTGAAGCACATTGCCGCCGGGGAGAAGCTCCAAAACATCGCGGTGCTGGACTTTCTCCATGGGGATGCCTTCCGGGATGCGCTGGCCATCAGCGACTGTGCCCTGGTGACGTTGGAAAAGGGAGCCACAGGCCTGTGCGTTCCCAGCAAGACCTACAGCTACATGATGCAGGGCATTCCCATTGTAGCCATTATGGACGAATGCGACATTGTCCGGGATCTGGAAGCAGGGGCCGGATGCCATGTGGGCAACGGAGAATCGGAGAAACTGACAGAGCTTCTCAAAGCCATGGCCCGGGAGCCTGAAAAGCTTCGGGAAATGGGCCGGAAATGCCGGGAATGCTATGTTGAAAAATATACCGCCGCGGTGGGAACAGGGAAGTATGTGACCCTTTTCCGCAGTCTGCTGGCGAAATAAAGGAGAAATCAACCATGAGTATCTTTGCGGGAAAAACCCTGATGATTACCGGCGGCACCGGTTCCTTCGGCAATGCGGTGCTGAACCGGTTTTTGGATACGGACATTGGGGAGATCCGGATCTTCTCCCGGGACGAAAAGAAGCAGGATGATATGCGCCATGAGTTCCAGGCAAAACTTCCTCAGGCCTCCGATAAAATCAAGTTCTTCATCGGAGACGTGCGGGATCTTCAGTCTGTGAAGAACGCCATGCACGGCGTGGACTACATCTTCCATGCCGCCGCCCTGAAGCAGGTGCCCTCCTGCGAATTCTTCCCCATTGAAGCGGTGAAGACCAATGTCTTCGGCACGGAAAACGTGCTCACCGCCGCCATTGAGGAAGGGGTCAGAACGGTGATTTGCCTGTCCACGGACAAGGCAGCCTATCCCGTCAACGCCATGGGTACCTCCAAGGCCATGATGGAAAAGGTGATCGTGGCCAAGTCCCGGACGGTTTCCCCGGAGAAAACCAAGATCTGCTGCACCCGGTATGGCAACGTCATGTGTTCCCGGGGCAGCGTGATCCCCCTGTGGATCGACCAGATCCGGGCAGGACACCCTATCACCATCACAGAGCCTGCCATGACCCGATTCATCATGTCTCTGGAGGAGGCGGTGGATCTGGTGCTGTTCGCCTTTGAAAACGGCGTGTCCGGGGATATTCTGGTGCAGAAGGCCCCGGCCTGTACCATTGAGACCCTGGCAAAGGCTGTTACCGGCCTGTTTGCCCCCGGTCATGAGATCAAGGTCATCGGCATCCGTCACGGAGAAAAGATGTACGAGACACTTCTGACCAACGAGGAATGCGCCCACGCCATTGACCTGGGGAACTTCTACCGGGTGCCCTGCGACAAGCGGGACTTAAACTACGACAAGTTCTTCAAGGTGGGCGATACCACCCGGAACGTGCTGACGGAGTTCAACAGCAACAACACCCAGCTTCTCACCGTGGAGCAGGTGCAGGAAAAGCTGCTTTCCCTGAGCTACATCCGGGAAGAGCTGGAAGCCTTTGGAAAAGCGTAAGGCGGAGAAATGCTATGAACATTCTGATTACCGGCGCCGCCGGATTTGTGGGAAAGAATTTAACGGAGGCCCTTCGGTGTATCCGGGACGGAAAGGATCGCACCCGGCCGGGCCTGCATGTGGAGGAGCTGTACCTGTATGATCTCTCCTCCTCCCGGGAGCTGCTGGAGGAGGCCTGTGAAAAGGCGGACTTTGTGTTCAACCTGGCAGGAGTGAACCGCCCCAAGGACGAAAAGGAGTTTATGGAGGGAAATTTCGGCTTTGCCTCTACCCTGCTGGACACCCTGAAAAAGCACCACAATACCTGCCCCATTATGCTGTCCTCCTCCATTCAGGCGACCCTGGAGGGGCGCTTTGGGAACAGCGAGTATGGCAGAAGCAAAAAGGCTGGGGAGGAACTGTTCTTCCAATATGCCCGGGAAACCGGGGCTGAGGTGCTGGTGTATCGGTTCCCCAATCTGTTTGGCAAATGGTGCCGTCCCAACTACAATTCCGTGGTGGCTACCTTCTGCCACAACTACGCCCATGACCTGCCCATTCAGGTAAACGACCCGAATGTGGAGCTGGAAATGCTCTATATTGACGATCTGGTGGCGGAGATGCTGGACGCCCTGGAAGGGAAGGCCCATCACTGTGATTTCGAGGGGCTGAAAACGATATTCCGGGAGGATGG
Organism: uncultured Oscillospiraceae bacterium; assembly: GCA_964394055.1. Taxonomy (GTDB): domain Bacteria; phylum Bacillota; class Clostridia; order Oscillospirales; family Oscillospiraceae; genus Faecousia. The sequence continues at coordinate 670 of CAYMWT010000013.1, read as the reverse complement.
CCCCTATTGCGGCTGCCCGGTGACAGAGACCGTCACCCTGGGAAGGATCGTGGAGCTGCTGGATGCCTTCAAGGCCCAGCCTGAGACCCTGGTCATGCCTCAGATCCCCGAGGGCAGCTTTGCGAAAAAGCTGTACGCTACCTATCTCAGCTACCTGCCCAGGGAAAAGGCGGCCTTTCCCCTTCACATGAACGTGGATGCCCGGGGCAGCTTTACGGAGCTGATGCGGACGGAGGGGTGCGGCCAGTTCAGTGTGAACATTTCCAAGCCCGGCATTACCAAGGGCCAGCATTGGCACAATACCAAATGGGAGTTCTTCATTGTGGTGTCCGGCCATGGCCTGATTCAGCAGCGGAAAATCGGCACAGAGGAAGTGCTTTCCTTTGAAGTTTCCGGGGAGAAAATTGAAGCCGTCCACATGCTGCCCGGCTATACCCATAACATTATCAATCTCAGTGATACAGAAAACCTGGTGACGGTGATGTGGGCCAACGAGGCCTTTGATCCCAGACATCCCGACACCTACTATGAGGAAGTGTGACCATGGAAATGAAGCTGGACTACTCGGATATTTCCTTTCAGAATAGCGGAAAGCTGAAGCTGCTGATCATCGTGGGCACCCGGCCGGAGATCATCCGTCTGGCGGCGGTGATCAACAAATGCCGGAAGT